>JACCTI010000280.1 GCA_013812515.1 Chthoniobacterales bacterium | reverse complement strand
ATGCGGAGGAGCCGGCCATCGTCTTGCGGATCGGCGATTTGAATTTGAATCTCGCAGATCACGCGGTGTATCGCGACACGAGGCCGATCGAACTTTCCACGCGCGAGCTGACATTGTTAAAGGTGCTGATGCGCGAGCCGGGGCGTGTCTTTACGCGCACGGAACTGTGCGAACGCGTTTGGGAACGAGAACACGAGTACGACATGAAGCTGGTGGAAGTTTTCATCGGACGGCTGCGCAAAAAGATCGGAACACCCGCGCTGATCGAAACCGTGCGCCACATCGGCTACACGATTCGAGACCCGGAAGCCGCTGGGCAAGAGACCTGAGCGGCTGGCCTAACGAGTCGGCAACGAATGGCGCCACCTGAGCCGGTGCATCCTGCGCGCCTTCGGGCCACGAATCCGAGTCGGCACGGTTATGGCAGATCATTCCCAACCCAAGCTTCCTCCTGGTCTCGAGCTGTGTGGCGAAATGTCGCCCGCTTTCGACAAAATCCTCACCCACGACGCACTCGCTTTCCTCGCGAAGCTCCAGCGCGCTTTTGGTGGCCGGCGGGCGGAATGTCTCCGGCGCCGTCACGAACGGCAGGCGGCGCTCGATCGTGGCGAAGCGCTCGATTTTTCACTGGAGACAAAGCAGATCCGCGAGGACGATTGGACCTGCGCGCCTATTCCCGCGGACATCCGCGATCGGCGGGTCGAAATCACAGGGCCGACGGATCGCAAGATGGTGATCAACGCGCTTAACTCCGGCGCGAAGGTGTTCATGGCGGACTTCGAAGACGCGAACACGCCGACCTGGAAGAACATGATCGAGGGACAGATCAATCTTCGCGATGCGATCCGCCGCACGATTCGATTCACAAATCCCGACGGCAAAGAGTATAAGCTGAACGAGCAACTCGCCGTCCTCATGCCACGGCCGCGGGGCTGGCATTTGCTCGAGAAGCATCTGCTGATCGACGGCGAGCCCATGTCCGGCGGGCTCTTTGACTTCGGCCTCTACTTATTTCACAACGCAAAGGAGCTCCTCGCACGCGGCAGCGGCCCGTATTTCTACCTGCCGAAGATGGAGAGTCATCTCGAGGCGCGAATCTGGAACGACGCCTTTAAGCTGGCGCAGGACGAACTTGGGATTCCGCAGGGCACGATTCGCGCGACGGTTCTGATTGAAACGATTCCCGCGGCCTTCGAGATGGACGAAATTCTCTACGAGCTGCGCGAACATTCCGCGGGACTTAACTGCGGGCGCTGGGATTACATTTTTTCCTGCATCAAAAAATTCCGGAACAAGCCGGACTTTCTCCTCGCCGATCGCGCTTTGATCACGATGACGACGCATTTCATGCGCTCCTATTCGCTCCTCTGCATCAAGACGTGTCACCGCCGGAACATTTTCGCGATGGGCGGAATGGCGGCGCAAATCCCAGTGAAGAACGATGCGAAGGCGAACGAAGAAGCATTCGCGAAAGTGCGCGCCGATAAGGAGCGGGAAGCGACCGACGGCCACGACGGAACCTGGGTCGCGCATCCCGGGATGGTGCAGCTCGCGATGGATGCGTTCGATCGGCTGATGCCGGGCCCGAATCAGATCGATCGCAAACGCGAGGACGTAAACATTACCGCCGAGGATTTGTCGGACTTCGGCCCCTGCGAGCCGATCACCGAACAAGGCCTGCGCACGAACGTGAGCGTTGGCGTGCAGTATCTGGAGGCCTGGCTGCGCGGGAGCGGCGCAGTGCCGATCTTCAATTTGATGGAGGACGCGGCCACGGCCGAAATCTCACGTGCGCAGATCTGGCAATGGATTCGTCACCCGCGCGGCCTCCTGACCGACGGGCGCAAAGTCACGAACGAACTCTTCCGCACCATCCTCGACGAGGAACTGGAAAAGATTCGCGGGAGCGCCGGCGGGGACCGTCATGGGAATGGAAAACTTGAAACGGCGCGCGAGCTTTTCGATAAAATCACAACAGATGAGGAGTTCGTGGAATTCCTCACCTTGCCCGGCTACGACAAACTCGATTGAACCCAATGAGCAACACTGACGCGACCTCCGATTCTTTTCTCGACTGGCAAACCGATCCGCGCTGGAGCGGAGTCGAGCGCTGCTACTCGTTATCGGACGTGCGACGTCTGCAAGGCAGCGTTAGAATAGAGCAGACGCTAGCGCGCCGCGGCGCGGAAAAGCTTTGGGAGCTTCTGCACACGGAAGACTTCGTTCCGACACTCGGCGCGCTCACCGGCAATCAGGCGGTGCAGCAGGTAAAGGCCGGGCTAAAAGCGATTTACCTCAGCGGCTGGCAGGTCGCCGCCGACGCCAATCTCGCGGGCCAGATGTATCCGGACCAAAGCCTTTATCCGGCAAACAGCGTCCCGGCGGTGGTGAAGCGAATCAATCAGGCGCTGCAACGGGCGGATCAGATCCATCACGCCGAAGGCAGGAACGACATCGATTGGTTCGCGCCCATTATTGCTGACGCCGAGGCGGGTTTCGGCGGACCGCTCAATGTTTTCGAGCTGACGAAGGCGATGATCGAAGCGGGCGCCGCTGGCGTTCACTTTGAGGATCAACTCGCGAGCGAAAAGAAGTGCGGCCACATGGGCGGCAAGGTGCTCGTGCCGACGCGGCAGGCCATCTCACATCTGCTTGCGGCGCGCCTCGCGGCGGATGTTTCGAACGTGCCCACGGTCATTGTTGCGCGCACCGATGCGAACGCGGCGGCGCTGCTCACGAATGATGTCGACGAACGCGACCACGAATTTTTGACGGGCGACCGGACTGCGGAAGGATTTTACCGCGTGCGCGCGGGTCTGGAGCAGGCAATTGCGCGCGGCATCAGTTATGCCGCGTATGCAGACATGGTTTGGTGCGAGACGAGCGAGCCCAGCCTGGCGGAAGCGAAGCGTTTCGCCGAAAGTGTAAAGGCAAAATTCCCGGACAAGCTGCTCGCCTACAATTGTTCGCCTTCCTTCAACTGGAAGAAGAAAATCGACAGCGCGACGATCGCGAAATTCCAGCGCGAGCTCGGCGCGATGGGCTACAAATTCCAGTTCGTCACGCTGGCCGGTTTTCACGCGCTCAACTACAGCATGTTCAAGCTCGCGCATGGCTACAAGGATCGCGGGATGGCCGCATATTCCGAGCTGCAGGAAGCGGAGTTCGCGGCGGAGGCGGATGGTTACTCGGCGACGAAGCATCAGCGCGAAGTCGGCACCGGTTACTTCGATGAAGTCGCGCAACTGATCGCCGGCGGCGAATGCTCAACCACCGCGCTCGCTGGCTCGACCGAGGAAGAGCAGTTTCATTAAATGACCACGGGCGCCGCTCCTGAGCCTGCGGCACTGACGGACAGCCGGCTTGCGGCGCTTTGCGCGGAAACAGTCCAGCGCGCTTTCCTCGATTATGACGAGCAGTTTCACGCCATCACCTCCCGCGCGCGCGAACGCTTCCTGGCGCGTGACTGGCGCGGCTCTTACGCCGATGCGGGCGAGCGGCTCCGGCTTTATAGCGACGAGCTGGAAGACCTCACGCAGCAATTCCGGACGGTCATGGGCGAGCGGCTCTGCGAACGAAACGTCTGGAGCGCAATCAAGGCAGTCTATTCATCGCTCATCGCGCAATCCTCAAAGCGCGAGATCGCCGAGAGTTTCTTCAACTCACTAACGCGCCGTGTCTTCGCGACCGAAGGCGTTGATCAGGCAATTGAATTCGTCGACACGGATTTCGACGCCGCCCCCATCGGTTCCTGCGAAACACGTCGAACGTACTCGGGTCGATCGCTCCCCAATCTGCTCCACTTGATCCTGACCGACCCAGCGACAGGATTCCCGGAGGAACATTGGTCCGATCTCCGCACGGCCATCGCCGCCGCTGCGGAACGCAGCGCAGCGGCCTTGGATGCGAGCGACACCATCAAGCTCGAGATCATTGGCGATGTTTTCTACCGCGGGCGAGGCGCTTACATGGTGGGGCGTGCGTTGCGGCGGCCTAACGACAGCTCGCCCGTGCCGATCGCGTTCTGTTTGCGCCATGAGCAAAAGCGCGGGATCGACTTCGACGCGGTCCTCCTCGGCGAGACGGACCTCGCGATTCTTTTCTCTTTCACGCGCGCCTACTTCCGGGTCGACACGGCCTGTCCGTACGAGCTGGTGCGCAGCCTGCGCGACCTGCTCCCAGAAAAACGTCTCGTCGATCTCTACAATGCGATCGGTTATCACCGTCACGGCAAGACGGAGTTCTATCGGGATTTCATGCGGCACCTGCGCAGCTCCGAGGACTGCTTTGTCGCCGCGGAAGGAACGCGCGGCATGGTCATGCTCGTCTTTACCCTGCCGAGCTACGACGTCGTCTTCAAGCTGATCAAAGATCGCTTCGATTATCCGAAAGAGAGCACGCGCGCGGAGGTGATGCGGCGCTATCGGCTTGTCTTCGAGCATGATCGCGCCGGGCGTCTCGTGGAGGCGCACGAGTTTGAGCATCTCCGCATTGCGCAGGACCGGTTCGAACCGGCGCTGCTCGAGGAGCTGCTGGGCGCGGCCCCCTCGATCGTGCGCCGCGAGGGCGGAGACGTGGTGATTGGACACGCCTATGTGGAGCGCAGGATCCGTCCGCTGAATCTGTTTCTTCTCGAGACGGATGAGAGCGCGGCCTCCGCCGCGGCGCGGGATTACGGTCAGGCGATGAAAGACCTTGCGGCTTCCAATATTTTCCCGGGCGATTTGCTCACGAAAAACTTCGGCGTGACGCGGCGCGGTCGCGTGGTTTTCTACGATTATGACGAGCTCACCTTCCTAACCGACTGCAACTTCCGGGACATGCCGAAAGCAACAACCCCGGAGCAGGAAATGGCGTCAGAGCCTTGGTTCTCTGTGCGCGAGAATGATGTTTTCCCGGAGGAATTCCCGACGTTTCTCGCGCTGCCTGGCGTTTCGCGGCAGGCGCTCTTCACAGAACACGCGGATCTTTTTTGCGCCGACTTCTGGCGCACGATGCAGCAGAGACTTCGCGCGGGAGAAATCCCCGCTCTCTATCCATACCCGGCCGCGCGCCGTCTCCCGCAAACGAACTGAAGCGTTGCCGGAATCCGCGCGCGCAGCATCTTATTCCACGTCATGTTTCTCCCGAACCAAAAAGTAGTCTGCGTGGACGGACGTTTTCCGCTCGGAATTGAGAAGCTCTACGGCGAGCTGCCGAAGGAAGGCAGCACCTACACGATCCGCGATATCGTTCCGGGGGTTGGTCTCACCGGTGAAGAAGGTGAGGTCGCAGTTTACCTGATCGAGATTAAAGGTCCGCTCAACGCGCATGGCATCGAGCGCGGCTTTCGCGCGGAACGTTTCGCACCCCTGGAGACGATCGACGAGGAAGCGGAGGAAGAGCTCCCGATGGAAATGCCGGCGCTGGCTCCGGCGTAAGAACGTTCGTCAGGCCGGCTTCTTCTTCGCCGCCGCCGCCGCTGCGAGACTGGCGTCTACTGCGGCTGCTTCCACGGGATGAATCTCATGATAGTAGCCGTTTGATTTCGCGAGCTCCGGCTTGCGCATGAGCAAGGCGTCGAAGCGCTCGCGCCGGCTGAGTTCATACACCTTGTCCATCTTGATCGCCTCAAATGGGCAAACCTCGACGCAGATCTGGCAGCTCATGCAAACCGAGATGTCGATGTCGAAGACGCGCGGATAGAACTGCGGTTTGCCCATGTAATCGGGCTTCTTGTCTTCGCTCTTCGTGATGTAGATGCACTGCGGCGGACATTCCTTCTCGCAAATCTTGCAGGCCACGCAGCGCAATCCTGCCTCGGCCTCAGTCCCATCGAAAACCAGGAACGGAAAGTTCCGGTAATTCTCCGGCAGCGGGATGCGCTCCTCGGGATATTGGACCGTCGTCATGCGCTCCTTCTCGAAGTAACTGCCGACGAAGTTGCGCGCCGTGACCGCCATTCCCTTGAAGATCCCCGAGCCGATCATGAGTATAGCATTCTTACAGGAGAGACTCGTAGCGCGCGAGTGCAATCGCGCGGCTGGACGCGTGTGCGGAAACAGATCGGAAGAGCTTGGCGGTTGGCAGCCGCTTCCAGCGTCATGTATTCTCTCGCTCGGAATTCTCTGGCACACCTGCGGGTGAGCGAGGACGAGACTTGGCGAACCTGCGCGTGAACGTCTGACTCAAAGCTCTATGAGTTTCTTTCAAGCCTTCATCTATCTCCTCGCAGCGGTTATTTCTGTTCCGCTCGCGAAACGACTTGGGCTTGGATCCGTCCTCGGATATTTGCTCGCGGGCATCGCCATCGGCCCATTCTGTCTCCGGCTGGTTGGCGGGGCGGGCGGCGTGATGCACTTCGCGGAATTCGGAGTGGTGATGATGCTCTTCGTGATCGGCCTCGAGTTGCGCCCAGGATTACTGTGGCAAATGCGCGGACCCATCCTTGGTCTGGGCGGAGCGCAAGTGCTTGGCACAACCGCCACGATTGCGGCGCTGGCCTTATGGCTGCAGGCCT
>JACCTI010000263.1 GCA_013812515.1 Chthoniobacterales bacterium | reverse complement strand
GCGTACGTCAGAGTAGCTCCGCAATCTGCACCGCGTTCAAGGCCGCGCCTTTCAGAAGTTGGTCGCCCGAAACCCAAAAAGCGAGGCCGTTTTCGAGCGCCGAATCAATGCGCAGCCGCCCGACCTGGCAGTTGTCCCGGCCCGCAGCTTGCAACGGTGTCGGGTAGACGGCGTGCTGCGGATCATCGAGCACATCGAGCCCCGGCGCTTTGGCGAGAACTTGGCGCGCTTTATCCAGGGAGACTAGCTTCTCGAACTCGGCGCTAATTGCAACGGAATGCGCCCGGTAGACCGGCACTCGAACGCAGGTGACAGAAGCGCGAAACTCCGGCAGGTGCATGATGCGCCGGCTTTCATTCTGCAGTTTCATCTCTTCTTTCGTGTAGCCGTCGCTAAGAAATGAATCCACCTGCGGTAAAACATTAAACGCGATCGGGTGCGGATACACTTCGACCTCGACAGCCCTGCCGTCCTGCGCGGCACGGACCTGCTGCTGTAACTCCGCGATGGCGCGGGCACCGCTGCCAGAGACGGCTTGATAGCTGGCCGCAAAGATGCGGCGGACTGTGAACGCGAGATGGAGAGGGTACAGTGCCATCAACGCGACCGCCGTTGTGCAGTTGGGGTTGGCGATGATGCCGTGATGCGCTGCGACGTCGCCGCCGTTTATTTCCGGAATCACCAGCGGAACGTCGGGCTGCATCCGGAACACAGAGGAGTTGTCGATCACGATCGCGCCTGCGTCCCGCGCCAGCGGAACGAATCTCCGCGAGACTTCGCCGCCGGCACTAAAAAATGCAATATCGACGCCGGAGAACGAGCTCTCCTTTAACTTCTCGACAGTGAGATTTTGACCCCGGAACGGAATCCTCTTTCCGGTGGAACGAGCAGAGGCAAGAAGGCTGATCTTGCTAATTGGAAACGAGCGGCGATGGAGAACGTCCAGGAGTTCGATGCCGACCGCTCCGCTCGCACCGACGACTGCAATGTCGTAGCTTTTTTGCACAGGCAGCGCACTCTATCTCTCTCTCACGTGAAGAAAAGCGGACGCCGCAGCATCCACATTTCCATTGCGAAGCAACGGCTCAGTCTGAAGCGCGGTCGTAGCACGGAGCGTACGTTTCCGGTTTCCACCTCAAAGTTTGGCTTGGGCATGGAGGAGGGGAGTATGAAGACACCGCTCGGCCGGTTCCGGGTCGCGGAGAAGATCGGCGATGGCATGCCGATCGAGACGGCGTACATGAGCCGGGAGCCAATCCACGCGACAGCGAAGATTCTTCGAGCGGAAGATCTGGTGATGTCGCGAATCCTGTGGCTGGACGGTCTGGAACCGCGCAACGCCAACAGCTACTCGCGTTACATCTACATCCACGGCACCAATCACGAGGACCAGATTGGACAGCCGGCGAGTCACGGTTGTATCCGGATGAAGAACGCGGATGTCGCCGAGCTTTTCAATCTGGTCAACGTCGATACCCGCGTTGTCATTGCTGCGCCGCGCGCAAAAGCGCCTAACGCGCGGAAGACGAGAAATCCATTGCCAAGAAGGAATGACCCGCCTAAATGACGGGCAGCAACTTGCTCGGAAAGGAGGCGAATTATTTAAGTGAAATTTTTTAAAGCAATCATGATTGTGGCCATTGCGGCTAGTGCATTGAGCCTGGGGGCTTGCGCACAGAAGAAGGAGACGATGGCCACCAGCAGCGGCACTTCCAGCACCTACTCCAAGTAAGTCCTATAGTTGTCCCTCACCGGGTAGCTTTCCACGAAGGCCAGGCCGTGAACACCGGCCTGGCCTTTTTCTTCGCAGCCACTCCTCTCGCGGGCAGCTTTCAATGGCCAGAGGAAGCGCTAAGATTCGCCGATGGAGCTAACCGGGCAGCCTTTATCGCTTCTCGCGATCGCAGAAGTGGCTCTCGGCCGCGTGGCGGTGCGCATAGGCCCCGAAGCAGACGAACGCATCCAGGCGTCGCGCGCCGTCATTGAGCAGATCACGAACGGCGATGTCGTCGTTTATGGCGTGAACACCGGGTTCGGTAAGCTGGCCGACATTCACGTGGCTCGTTCCGATCTCCGGCAGCTCCAACTTAATTTGGTCCGGAGTCATGCTTGTGGCATTGGGCGGCCGCTCGCCGAAGCTGAAGTGCGCGCGATGATGTTGCTCCGGGCGAACGTGCTCACGCTCGGTTTTAGTGGCATCCGGCTGGAGGTGATAGATCTGCTCACCCAAATGCTGAATCGCGGGGTGCATCCGATGATTCCAGAGAAAGGATCCGTCGGGGCGAGTGGAGACTTGGCGCCGCTCGCACATCTGTCTCTAGCCTTGGTCGGTGAAGGCGAATGCTTCTACAACGGGGAGCGACTCGACAGCGCTACCGCTCTTCGACGCGCGGACCTGCAACCCGTGACACTCGAGGCGAAGGAAGGCCTTGCTCTTTTGAATGGGACGCAGGCGATGCACGCGGTGGGCGGACTTGCACTCCTGCGCGCGAAGCGCCTCTCGCGTGTGGCCGATGTTGCCGGCGCAATGTCATTGGAAGCATTGCTAGGCACACCGGTGGCATTTGATGCGCGCATTCAGAACGCGCGGCCGCACCCTGGCCAACAAGCGGCCGCCGAACATCTCCGCATTCTTCTGCGCGCGAGCGAAATTCGCGAGACGCACAAAGAAGGTGATCCACGAGTGCAGGATGCGTATAGCCTACGCTGCATGCCGCAGGTGCACGGAGCAGTGCGCGGCGCGCTGGCGCATTGCGAGGAAGTGCTCGGGATCGAAGCGGGCTCCGCGACTGACAATCCACTTGTCTTTACGGATAACGGCGATGTGCTCTCGGGCGGAAATTTTCACGGCGCTCCGGTCGCGCTGGCACTGGATTACGCGGCCATCGCCGTGACCGATCTCATGAGCATCAGCGAACGACGGATTGACCGGCTGATTAATCCAGACACGAGTGAAGGGCTGCCCGCGTTTCTCGCGCGACAAGCCGGCATGCAGTCCGGCTTCATGATTCCCCACGTTGCTGCGGTCGCATTGTTGAGCGAGGCGAAGATTCTCGCACATCCCGCGAGCATCGACAACCTGCCGACCTCAGGCGGAAAAGAGGACCACGTCTCGATGGGAATGACGGCGGCACTGAAGCTTCGCACGATTGTGGAGAACGCGGAAAACCTGCTTGCGATCGAGTTACTTGCGGGAGGTGCAGCGCTCGAGTATCGCCGCCCGATGAAGGCCGGGATCGGCGTTGAACTTGCCTACGAAAAGCTGCGAGCGCTGGTTCCGCCACTGGTGGAGGATCGGCCGATGTATCGCGAGATTGAGCGGGTCGCGGCGGCAATTTGCGCAGGAGAATTCGACAGCGAGACCGAAAAATTATGAGCGGGAAACGGACGATTCGAGCGCCGCGTGGCGCGGAGTTGAGCTGTAAAGGTTGGCACCAGGAGGCCGCGCTCCGGATGCTCATGAATAACCTCGATCCAGACGTGGCGGAAAGGCCGGACAAACTGATCGTCTATGGCGGAACGGGACGCGCCGCGCGTAGCTGGGAAGCCTTCGATGCGATTGTGCGATCGCTGCGCGGGCTGGAGAATGACGAGACTCTTCTCGTCCAGTCAGGGAAACCGGTCGGCGTTTTCCGCACGCACGAGGAAGCGCCGCGGGTGCTGATCGCGAATTCCAATCTGGTCGGCCATTGGTCGAACTACTCCGAGTTCAATCGTCTCGAGCGGATGGGACTCACAATGTATGGCCAGATGACGGCGGGCTCGTGGATTTATATTGGCAGCCAGGGAATTGTGCAGGGCACGTTTGAGACGTTCAGCGCCGCGGCGGCGCGGCATTTCGACGGCTCGTTAGACCGCAAGCTCGTCGTTTCGGGAGGAATGGGTGGAATGGGTGGGGCGCAGCCGCTCGCCGCGACGATGAATGGCGCGGTTTTCCTTGGAATCGATGTCGATGCGAGCCGGATCGAGAAGCGTCTGCGCAGCGGGTATTGCGACAAGCTGGCAACCTCGCTCGACGAAGCGCTCGCGATGATTGATGCCGCGCGCCGCAGCGCTGAAGCGGTCTCTGTCGGCTTGGTTGGCAACTGTGCCGAGGTCCTCCCGGAGATGGCCGCGCGCGGGATCGTTCCCGATGTGCTGACAGATCAGACGAGCGCACACGATGCGTTAAATGGCTACGTTCCGCACGGCCTGACGTTGACGGAGGCGCTCGAGCTCCGCGTGGTCAACCCTGAGGAATACATCGAGCGTTCGATGAGGTCGATGGCGGTCCATGTGGAGGCGATGCTCGCATTGCAAAAAGCCGGCGCGATTACGTTCGACTACGGGAACAACATCCGAACGCAGGCGGCAAAAGCGGGAGTCGCGAACGCGTTCGATATCCCGGGTTTTGTGCCTGAATACATCCGGCCGCTGTTTTGCGAAGGGAAAGGGCCGTTTCGCTGGGTGGCGTTAAGCGGCGATCCTGCCGATATCGCGCGAACCGATCGGCTCGCGCTTGAGATGTTCCCTGAGAATACGGCGCTCGCGCGCTGGATGAAGCTCGCGCAGGAGCGGATTCAGTTTCAAGGATTGCCGGCGCGGATTTGCTGGCTCGGTTTTGGCGAACGCGCGGAGTTTGGGCTCGCGATGAACGAACTGGTCCGGAAAGGCGAGCTGAAGGCCCCGATAGTGATTGGTCGCGATCATCTCGACACCGGATCGGTCGCCTCCCCGTATCGCGAGACTGAGGGCATGCTGGACGGGAGCGATGCGATCGCGGATTGGGCGCTGTTGAATGCACTCGTGAACACCGCGTCAGGCGCGTCGTGGGTTTCCATTCACAATGGCGGCGGGGTCGGGATCGGCTACTCGCAACATGCAGGAATGGTGGTGGTGGCAGACGGAAGCGAGAACGCGCGGCGCCGCCTCGAGCGTGTGCTAACGAGTGATCCTGGAATGGGCGTCCTCCGCCACGCAGACGCCGGATATTCCAAAGCAAGCGAGGTTGCGCGACGGCACGGGATCAGAATCCCTATGGAGCCGCGGATCCGGGATTAACGCGCAGAAGCGTTTCGGCAAAGACCATGCAAAAAATCATCGAATGCGTCCCAAATTTTTCCGAGGGGCGCGACTTGGATGTAATTCGCCAGATAACCGCCGCCATCGAAGCGGTAGAAGGAATCTCGCTCCTCAATGTAGATCCGGGTGTCAGCACGAACCGAACAGTGGTCACGTTTGCCGGCGACCCCGGATCTGTCGTTGAGGCAGCCTTTCGCGGAATCGAAAAGGCCGCGGAGCTGATCGACATGCGCAAACACAAGGGTGCCCATCCGCGCATGGGTGCAACGGACGTTTGCCCCTTCATCCCCGTAAGCGGCGTGAGCTGGGAGGAAGCGATTGCCTGCGCGAATCAATTGGGAAGGCGGGTCGGCGAGGAGTTGAAGATTCCAGTTTATCTCTATGAAAGGGCGGCGAAAGATCGGGCGCGGTCCAATCTCGCTGTCATTCGTGCGGGAGAGTACGAAGGCTTTTCCGAGAAGCTGAAAAATCCGGCGTGGAAGCCGGACTTCGGCCCTGCTGTCCAGAATAAGAAATCAGGCGCAACAGTGATTGGGGCGCGGGATTTCCTCGTGGCTTACAATGTGAACCTGAACACCCGGGCGGTGCGCCGGGCCACTTCCATTGCATTCGATGTGCGAGAGAATGGTCGCGTGAAAACGGAGGATGGCACGCCGTACGGAAAAGCGGTGCTCGACGCGAATGGAGAACCAGTCCGCGTTCCTGGCATGTTGAAGCACGTCAAGGCCATTGGCTGGTATGTGGAAGAATACGGGATGGCGCAGGTTTCCATGAACCTCACCAACCTCGAAGAAACGCCGCTCCACGCGGCGTTTGATGCCTGCGAAGAATCAGCCAGTAAGCGTGGCCTGCGGGTCACAGGATCGGAGGTGGTCGGAATGCTGCCCAGGAAGTGCCTGGTCGACGCGGGCAAACATTACCTTCGAAAACAAGACTGGTCGGAGGGCGCTGCGGAAGAAGAGCTTATTGAGATCGCAATCCGCTCGATGGGATTAAGCGAGCTGAAGCGGTTCGATCCCAAAGAAAAGATCATCGAATACAAGATGGAAACAGCCGCAGTGAATTCGCTCGCGCTGATGACCCTGCGGCAGTTCTGCAACGAGACATTGCGCGACTCCCCTGCCCCCGGCGGTGGTTCTGTGGCTGCTTTAATGGGCGCCTTGGGGGCCTCGCTTGGCGGAATGGTCGCCAATTTATCCGCCGGGAAGCGCGGCTGGGATAAGAAGCTCGGTTACTTTAGCCATTGGGCGGTTAAGGCGCAGCAACTGAAGGACGAGTTGCTGTTTCTGGTGGATGAAGACACCGCAGCTTTCAACAAAGTGATGGATGCGTTCGGCCTTCTCAAAGAATCAGCAGAAGAAAAGGCCGCGCGTGCCGCCGCCATCCAGCACGCGAACAAATATGCGGCCGAAATCCCGCTGCGAGTCATGGAAGTTGCATCGCAGACCTATCAAGTCCTCGGTGCGATGGCGGAGCACGGTAGCTCTGCTTCGATTTCAGACGTGGGAGTCGGCCTGCTCGCCACGAGAGCTTGTATAGAAGGAGCGGCGATGAACGTGAAGATAAATCTGGCGAGTCTGAGGGACGAGAAAGTGAAGTCCGTTCTTCAGGAAAAGCTGGTGAGACTTCGGGACGAATCCGATTCCGAGTTTGGAAGGATCGAGCAACTGGTGGAAAGTAAACTTTCGTAAGAAACGAGTCGTGCGATGACACGCGCTCATCCGTGAGGATTTCGGGGAACATAATTCTTCGATGCCCGAGGCGGTTCTGCGTTCGCAAATGGAAGATTTACCGTAGGAGGCGAGCTGATTCACCTTGGAGATCCAAACTGGCCGCGGGCGTCTCAATGGCTCGCCGGCGAGCTGTTCGGCCGAAGAGCGACGTCTCCCTTGCCGAGGTGGGCGTGCCGATGAACAGCTCCAGCTCGCAGGCGCGTTGCGATCTCGCGCCACAAGCTTTTCGCAAGGCGCTGGCCCGATACAGCTTCGCTTCGGGGATGCTTCAGCGAGGCCGGAAGTGAGAACGCTCGCGATCCTCCACGCGGCGCAATTTGTGACCCTGGCTGGGCCGCGGCGCCCGCGGGTGGGCGCTGAACTAGGTGAACTCGCGATCGTTCGAGACGGCGGAATGCTGGTGCGAGATGGGATCGTGGTCGCGACCGGCAGTTCTGATGAGATCGAGCGCATCGCGCCTAACGAGACTTCAATCGTCGACGCGAATGGGCGGGTCGTTCTCCCGGGTTTCGTGGACGCGCATGCTCATCCCGTGTTTGGCGGCGACCGGTTGGACGAGTTTGAGATGCGCACTCGCGGTGCGAGCTACGAGGAGATTGCTGCGCGCGGCGGCGGGATTCGCTCGACGGTGCGCAAGACCCGCGTGGCCACGGAAGAGCAATTGCAGCAGCGGGCCCTGAAACATGCCCGCTGGTTCCTGCAATGCGGCACGACTACCGTCGAAGCGAAATCCGGCTACGGCCTTTCCCTCGCCGACGAACTGAAAATTCTCCGCGTGATCCGCGATCTGAAGGAAGAGACCCCACTCGAGCTCGTCCCGACCTTTCTCGGTGCGCATGCCGTGCCGGATGAGTATCAGGACGCCCCAGAACGCTACGTTGATCTGGTTGCGAACGAAATGCTGCCACAGGTAGCGGCAGAACGCCTCGCGGAATACTGCGACGTCTTTTGCGAGCCCGGCTACTTCGACCTCGAGATGTCAGGACGCCTTTTGACGGCGGCAAAGGCTTTCGGCTTGGGTTTGAGGATGCACGCCGATCAACTGACAAATTCCGGAGGGGCTAATCTCGCGGCAGAACTCAGCGCGACTACGGCTGATCACCTCGAGCAGACGGAGGATGACGGGATTGCGGCGCTAAAGAAGGGTGGCGTCCAGCCAGTGCTGCTGCCGGGTTCCGTCTACTCGTTAGGCAAAACGCGATACCCTCGAGCGCGGGAGATGATCCGCGCAGGGCTCGCGGTAGTTTTGGCAACCGACTTCAATCCCGGATCTTCGCCAACGCCGTCCATGCCGATGGTGCTTTCGCTCGCTTGCACCCAAATGAAGATGACTCCCGCGGAAGGAGTGACCGCGGCGACGATCAACGCCGCCTACAGCCTCGCTCGGGGGCAGAAAATTGGGTCGCTTGAGCCGGGAAAGGTGGCGAATTTTGTTGTGCTCGACTGCGCGGATTACCGCGAGCTCGCCTACTACTTCGGCGCTCCGCAGATCAGCTCCGTTTACATCCGTGGCCAACGCGTTTGGCAGGCCATGTAAGCCGCCTCGGTCAGTCCCAGCTTGGCGCGCAGCTTCGGCGACGCATCTCAGAGCGACGACCTAGCGCTGTGTCTCCAGCAGCAGCCGGCGCAGGTTTGCGCATCCGGTGCCACACCGTTACCGTCGCCTCGCCCATGAAAATTGAAGTTGAAACGCAGCCGCACAGTGTCGCGACGCTCCGGATTGAGCTGCCGCCGGATGAGGTGCGGAAGGAGTGGGACTCGATCGCGAGCAATTACACCCGCTACGCGCGCATCGCCGGTTACCGGCCGGGCAAAGCTCCCAAGCCAGTGGTGGAGAAGAAATTCCGCAAACAAATTCAGGATGAGCTGACGAAGAAGCTCGTCTCGAAGAGCTACCACGAGGCCATTGCGGAGAAGCAACTGCGTGTCGTCTCGTTGACCAATCTCGAAGACGTGGAGTTTGGCGATGATCGTTCGATGCGCTTCCGCGCCACGATCGTGACAGCGCCGGAATTTGAATTGCCTGATTACAAGAGCATTCCCGTGCAGCTACCCGCCCCGGAGGTGAACGACTCAGAAGTCGATGCGGCGTTGGAAAAGCTGCGCGAACAGGCTGCGGATTTCACCGATATCAAGGATCGACCACTCGCCACGGGAGACTTCGCGGTGATCGATTTCGAAGGAGCCATTGATGGGATTCCGATCAGCGAGATCGTCCCCGAAGCGAGCAAGAATCTGCACGGGGGCAAGAAATTCTGGCTCCATGTGGCGCCGGCGAATTTCCTGCCACAGTTCACAGAGCAGATCGTCGGCATGAACGCGGGGGATACGCGCAGTCTCCAGGTGGAGTTCCCGGCGGACTTCCCGGTTCCGGAGATCGCCGGCAAACGAGCGGACTATGCCGTCACCTTGAACGAGATAAAACAGAAGATGTTGGCAGAGCTGGATGACACCTTTGCGGCCAAGCTCGTTCCGGGCAAGACGCTGGCGGATCTACGCCACACCATCGAGCACAACCTCAAGCACGAGAAGGAACACGAGATCGAGCGCGCGAAGGAGTCGGAGATTATTCGTTTCCTGCAGGAGCGGGTTAGCTTCGATCTCCCGCCGACCCTGCTTAAGAACGAGACGCGGCGCGCGCTCAACGAATTAGTGCACCGCAATCGTGAGCGCGGTGTTCCTGATGAAATGCTGAAAGGGAAAGAGAAGGAACTGATCGAAGGCGCGGGATCACTGGCGGCGCATCGGCTGAAAACGAATTTCATTCTGCATCGGATCGCGGAGCAGGAGAAGATTCAAATCACGCGCGAAGAGATCGATGGACGCATTCGCGAGCAGGCAGCGCAGTACAATGTTCCCGTGGATAAAATGCGGAAAGAACTCGAAGAACATGATCGCCTCGACGGACTCGCCGAGGAGGTTCTGCTAGGCAAGACTCTTGATTTCCTGAAGTCGAATGCTAGCCTCCAGCCGCTTTCCCCAACGGCTTCTGCGGGCGTTTCTTTCACCCGAAACTCATGACTTCATCGCATCCGAATCGCTCCCAATCCGTGCTCGTTCCGATGGTCGTAGAACAGACTGGTCGAGGGGAACGGAGCTATGATATTTACTCGCGCCTGCTGAAGGACCGCATCGTCTTCATCGGCACTCCGATCGACGATCACATCGCGAATCTCGTCATCGCGCAGTTGCTCTTCCTGCAAATGGAAGACGGCAAAAAAGACATCAACGTCTACATCAATTCGCCCGGCGGCTCAGTCACGGCCGGTCTCGCGATTTACGATACGATGCAATTCCTGACCTGCGACGTGACGACCTACTGCCTCGGGATGGCTGCCAGTATGGGCGCGGTGCTCCTCGCTGCAGGGACCAAGGGAAAACGGTTCGCGCTGCCGAACTCCGACATTATGATTCATCAGGTCTCCGGCGGCGCTCAAGGCCAGGCGAGCGACGTGGAACGAACGGTCGAATACATGTTCAAGCTGAAGAAACGCTTGATCAAAATCCTCGCCTCCCACACTGGTCAACCGGAAGAGAAGGTGCGGCTCGATTCCGATCGCGATTATTTCCTGTCGGCTGCGGAAGCAAAGGATTACGGTTTGGTGGACGAGGTGATTAAATCACGCAAGGAAGCCAAACTGCTCGACGGTGTCGTGCCGAAGGAGTCGACCGCAATCGCGGAGGCTGCCTTGCCGCACAAGATCGAGGAATAGGAACTGCTTTAAGCCGGTAACTGCATGGCCCGCGCTTCCAACCTGACGATGTGTTCCTTCTGTGGCAAAAGCCACGCGGAGGTTCGAAAATTAATCGCGGGGCCGGGCGTCTACATCTGCGATAGCTGCATCAACGTCTGCAAGAGCATTCTCGATAAGGAGCTGAACGAGGATGCACGGCGGCAGTCGTCGAACATCCGCGTCCCTAAGCCGGTTGAGATCCGGCGGTCACTGGATCAGTACGTGATCGGACAGGATGTCGCGAAGAAGACGCTTTCGGTTGCCGTGCACAATCACTTCAAGCGTGTCATGCAGAGCGCGCCGCCGGCGGAAACGTCGAGTGCGTTCCAGCCGGACCCTTTCGCGGATGTCGAGATCGAGAAGAGCAATATCCTTCTGATCGGGCCGACTGGCTCAGGCAAGACACTGCTCGCGAAGACACTCGCGAAGATCCTCGACGTTCCGTTTTGCATCGCGGACGCGACCACCCTCACCGAAGCCGGTTATGTGGGCGAAGATGTGGAGAACATCATCCTGCGTTTGTTGCAGAATGCGGACTACGACGTGAAGCGAGCTGAGATTGGCATCGTCTACATCGATGAGATCGACAAGATCGGACGCAAGACCGACAACGTTAGCATCACGCGCGACGTTTCCGGCGAAGGCGTGCAACAGGCGCTGTTGAAAATCCTGGAAGGCAGCACGTGCAATGTTCCACCGCAGGGCGGAAGGAAGCACCCGCATCAGGAATACATTCAGGTTAACACCGAGAAAATTCTGTTCATCTGCGGCGGTGCCTTCGTCGGCTTGGACAAGATCGTGCAGAAGCGCATCGGGAAACGCACGATGGGTTTCAATAGCCCCGACATCGCGATCGAAGAAGCGCTCGCGAAGCAAGCGGTGCGGCACGTCGAGCCGGAAGATTTGCTCAGCTTCGGAATGATCCCTGAGTTCATCGGACGTCTCCCGGTTATCACTGCGCTCGATGCGCTAACCGAAGACGAAATGGTGATGATCCTGACCGAGACGAAGAACGCCATGATCAAGCAATACACCAAGCTCTTCTCCATGGAGGGTGTGCGGCTGAGTGTGACAAAGGACGCGTTGCGCGCGCTGGCGGCGCAGGCCGTGACGAAAGGAACGGGTGCACGCGCGCTGCGTTCCATGCTCGAGCGCATCATGCTCGATATCATGTACGAGGTCCCGAGCCGCGAAGATATCGCGGAGGTCACGATCAACCGAGCGGTAGTAGAGGGGAAAAAGGTTCCGCTCATTCGCAAGAAGCAGGACAAGGACGCGGCGTAATCTCCGGCCTGAGTCGCGTCCAACTGGCCGAGGTCAACGCTGGCCACAACAGCGCTCCCGACTACAACAGCGTCGCTCCCCTCGCGCTTTCCTCAGAAGCCGTTTGCAGCAAGTGATCGTTGGACGTTGCGCATGCCACGTTCGACGTTCACCGCTCGATGCGCGTTTACGTTATCAATACCGGAACCGAGCTCCTGCTCGGCAACGTCGTCAACACCCACCTGACGTTCATCGCGCGCGAGCTGTTCCCGCTCGGACTTCGCATCGAGCGACAGCTTACCGTGCCGGATGGCAGCGCAATTCAGGAATCGCTGGCCGAGGTATTTGAGAACGCGGATCTTATCTTCGTGACCGGTGGCCTCGGGCCGACCACCGATGACATCACGCGCGAAGCGGCGGCAGAATTGCTCGGCTTGAGGTTGCGCCCCGACCGGGAAGTAGCGGAGTCGATCAGACTGCGATTGCGCACGCGCGGCTTTCCCATGACGGACCGCATCCTGCGCCAGGCGGACGTTCCGGAAGGCGCGGTCGTGCTTCCGAATGCGAACGGAACTGCGCCCGGCCTGTATTTGAAAAAAGACGGAGGCGGTGTGATGCATCACCTTTTCCTCCTGCCGGGCCCTCCGCGCGAACTCGAGCCGATGTTTCGCCGCTGCGTCCTGCCGATTTTGCACCAGATCAATAAGGGCAAATCCGCACTCGCTTGTCGCACTTTTCGAATCGCGTGTGTGGGCGAATCGGTTGTGGAAGCCGCGGTGGGAATGAAGCTGCTGGCGCTCCCTGAGGTCGAACTTGGTTATTGCGCGCGGCCTGGTGAAGTCGATGTGCGCGTGCTTGGACCGTCCCCGGCCTTGGAAGAAGCGGAGCGGATTATTCGCGGCGCGTTTCCCAAACAGCTTTACACAACGGGAGACGAAGATTTGGAAGACGTGATTGTGCGTCTCCTGAGAGACCAGAAGAAAACGGTAGCGATCGCGGAGTCGTGCACTGGCGGATATCTCGCGCATCGCTTGACGAATGTGCCGGGCGCGTCGGCGGCGTTCCGCGCGGGCTACATTACTTACGCGAATGAGACGAAAGCGGCAGCGCTCGGCGTCGAACCGTCAGAGATCCAGGAGCACGGCGCGGTCAGTAGACTCGTGGCAACCAGGATGGCGGAAGGCGCACGCCGCGAGGCGAAGGCAGATTATGCTCTCGCAACCACCGGCATTGCCGGCCCCGGTGGAGGATCAGCGGAGAAGCCGTTGGGGACAGTTTACATCGCTCTGGCGTCAGCGGACGCGGAGACCACCGTGCAGAGATCCCGGTTTCAAACCGACCGAAAGAGCTTCAAGCAACTCGCGACCGAGACAGCCTTGGAGCTGTTGCGGGAGCGATTGCTCGCAACGACGAGAGCGGCCGCCTAATCCGTCACCTGAACTGGCGTCCCGATTTTTACCCGGTTGTAGAACATCTCGGCCGCTTGCGGCGGCATACGGATGCAACCGTGTGAGGCGGGATAACCTGGCAGAATGCCGATATGCATGCCGACGCCATCGCCCGTCAACCGCATGAACCAAACCATCGGCGCGCCGACGAAATGCGTTCCGCTCGGCGCCGAGTCGATCCGAACACTCACGCCGGCGCGCACGGTGCGTCCTGCTCTGTCTTTGAAATCACCGTAAACGCTGGAGCGGTGATCCTTGTCCTTCTGCAGGACCGAAAAATGGCCGGTCGGTGTCATGCCGGCGCGCTTGCCGGAGGAGATCGGGGTATCGATCGCGATCTGATCGCCCTGCAGCAGGTAGGCACGCTGTTTGGAAAGCGAGACCACGACATGCGAATCGTCCGGGCTAAGGTTATCGTAGAGAGTCTTGTCAACGTTGATGGGCGCCTGCCTGCTAATCAGCTCCGAAGCTTTGCGCATAGGCTGCGCGGGCGCGGGCCCCGTCGGACGAGCGGGCGGTAGGGCGCGACGCGGTGGGGTCGGACTGATCGAACGCGGCGGAGGCTGTCGTGGGGCTCCGGGCCGCGGAACTTGTGCCTGAATCGTCGAGACCGCGGCTGCCATGATGAGCACGGTAGCGAGGAATTTCCAGGTCTCGGAAATCACGGCACTCAATTCGTATAGGAGTTCACGCGCTGCAACCAGCCGCCCAGCCAGCGAGATTCTCTTCGTTCCGGCGGTGAATTTTTCACGCGTTCTGTCAGCACGGCGCGGGCCGAGCGGCTGAATTCTCCTGCGGCGCTCCGGCCACTCGCGGTCCCGCTCATCCCCTCCAGAACTTGAAGCAAACCCCAGCCGCGTCCGTGATAACGTTCCGTTCCCAGTACGCCCTCGCCTTTGAAGTTCACGTAGTCGACGAGCGCGTAGCAGCCCTGCGGCGTCGTGGCGACGCGATCGAAGTGTCGCTGCACATTTGCGCGTTCCGCGGCGGAAGCGCCGGCCAGCATCTTGGGCAGTGCCTCGTGCAAACGGCGGACCAGGAACTCGGTTTGCAGGTCCACCGTCCCGGCAAGGAAGCTCCGCAATTCCTGCATCTCGGAGCTTGAACTTGCGGCGAGAAACTCAGCGCGGGAAGGCCATGGGCAACCGCTCTCACGATTCTTCGCCACGATCTGCGGCAGCTTCGTGTCCCGCCCCGATGCGAAGCGCGCAAACTCTGGAAAGCTCTCCTCGAAGGGGCCGCGTCCTCCTTTGGGATACCAGATGAAATGTCCGATGCCGAGCGAGGCAAAGTTCTCGCCTGTGTTCCACGACGTCAGCCCGGCGATCGTTCCACCGCACTCGTTCTGCCAGACCTTTTTCCCGATGCGCAGCGCCTCCGCGCGTGAGAGATCGAGGGCTGAGGCCGCGCCAGCAACCATAAACGCCAGCCCCGCAACGAGGGCGGAAACAATACGCGTTCGAGCGTGGCGGCGGTTCCTTGACGGGCAGCGGTTCTCCATTAGCGTGCACACTTCTGCGGCGCCCAGTTCGCATCCGAGCGCGGTACTTCTCTTATCAAGGTCATGAAACTATCCTGCATCTTTTTCGCCCTCATTCTCCTCGCCTCGAGCGGATTCGCACAGCAGAACACCCAACTCAAGGACGAGAAAGACAAGGTTAGTTACAGCATCGGTCTGGATATTGGAAACACCTTTAAGAAGCAAAAGATGGACATTAATCTAGATACTCTGAATGCAGGGTTAAAGGACGCGCTCTCCGGAAACAAGCCGCTCCTGACTGACGAACAGGTGAAGGAGACGATGACGGCGTATGCGAAGGTGATGATGGAACAACAAGCGGCCAGCGCGAAAGAGGCTGCCGCAAAAAATGGAGCCGAGGGCGAGAAGTTCCTGGCCGAGAACAAATCAAAGGAAGGCGTAAAGACAACCGCGAGCGGTCTGCAGTACAAGGTCATGAAAGAAGGTGATGGACCGATGCCGAAGGAGACGGACACGGTCGTGACGCACTATCGTGGGACGCTCCTGAACGGCACCGAGTTCGACAGTTCGCTCAAGCGGAACGAGCCGGCGACTTTCCCGGTTAACCGCGTGATCAAAGGATGGACGGAAGCGTTACAGATGATGAAGGTCGGCTCGAAGTACCAGCTCTTCATTCCGGCTAATCTCGCGTATGGCGAGAGAGGTGCAGGACAGGACATCGGGCCTAACGAGACCTTAGTCTTCGACGTCGAGCTGCTCGAGATCAAGCCGCCGGGGGAAGCCAGCCCAGCGGCAAGTCCATCGAAAACTGACGCGAAGGAGAGCAAGGCCGAAGCAAAGCCGGAAGATAAATAACAAGAGCGGGGTGGCGACACTTTTGTCGCTGGTTTCCGCAGGGGATTCTTATTTGCGACAGGAGCGTCGCCGCTTCGGCAGCGAGCACTCAGGCCGCGTTTTCCCAATCCAGCCTTGAAGCGTCGCCCCAAAGATCCTCAAGGCTGTAGAACGCGCGCTTCTCGGCGTGAAAGACATGCACGATCACCTGCATGTAATCGAGCACGATCCACTGGCTCGCCGGGAACCCATCCACCGCGACGGGGCGCACTTGATGAGCTTTTTTTAGCTCAAGTTCGATCTCTCCCGCGATCGCTTTCAGTTGCGGCTCTGAAGCCGCGGAGCAGATCACGAAGAAATCTGTGAAGGTGGATATCTCCCGCAGATCCAGCACCACGATCTCCTCCGCCTTTTTGTTCGACGCGAGCTCGGCGCAGGTCTTCGCTAGGTCTTCTGAAGTTATTCGGTGCGCTCCTTGTAAAGCTGGTGCCGGTGGATGATCTCCTCGACCGCCGGCGGTACGAGATAACGAATCGAGCGGCCCGTGGCAACCCTGTTTCTGATTTCGGTGGCCGAAATGCCGATGTGACGCTCGATGACCGGGAACTCTGAACCGGAACCGAGCCCTGCGCCGCGATTCAGCAGGACGAACTTCACGAGCTCCCGCAGCTCTTCGAAGCGATGCCAGGTTCGGAGGCGAGTCAGATTGTCGGAGCCGACAAGGTAATGGATCTCGAGCTGAGGATCGCGCCGGAGAAACTCCTCGATTGTATCGACGGTAAACGACGGCGGCGGCCGGTGGAGTTCAAGTTCGTCGATCGCGGAGGCGGCGTCATCCATTAACGCCGCCTCGAGCATTTCCAAACGGGCTGCCGCTGGAGCTGGCGTTTGCTCCAGCTTATGTGGCGAGGTCGCGGCAGGGACGAAGATGATGCGCTCGAGCTGCAGAGCTTCGAGAGCGTCACGCGCGAGAATCAGATGCGCGTAATGGATCGGATCGAAGGTGCCGCCGTAAACGCCGATTCTTTTCAACGAGCGAATTAGCCACAGATGGCCGCGGACACAAAGGCAGAGCGCGCCACGCCGCAAAACAACTGCTGGCGTGAACGCGCCGCAATTTTAAGTTCGTGCCCGAATGAAACAGGATCAGCTCGGCCAGTTGTTGCTCGTCGGTGTACCCGGCACAGAGCTGGATGCGGAGACGGCGGCGCTTTTCCGGACCGTGCAGCCCGGCGGTTACATCCTCTTCGGCCGCAACATCACGAGTGCGCCGCAGCTCCGGAAACTGATCGACGACTTGCGCGATCTCAGTGCGATCGAGCCCATCATCACCATCGATCAGGAAGGCGGTCGCGTTTCGCGTTTGCGTCTGATCGGCCAGGAGCCGCCCAACGCGCAACAGCTTCGGGAGAAAGGCGACGTTGATCTCGTTAGGCAACATGGCCAAATCACCGGCCGGCTACTCCGGCTCTTCGGGTTTAATCTCGATCTCGCTCCCGTGCTCGATATCTCGTTCGACGACGAGGCCGATAATTCGCTGCGAGGCCGTTGCTACGGCCGAACCGTCCAGGAGGTGAACCGTCTGGCGGGCGCGTTCAACGACGGTCTTCGCGAGCAGGGAATCGCGAGCTGCGGCAAACATTTTCCCGGCTATTCCGCCGCGGAGGTGGACGCACACCACGATCTCCCGCGCATCGCGCGCTCACGCGAGGAGCTGGAGCGCGAAGAGCTCGCGGTCTTTCGGCATTTCGCCGGACGCGTGGATAGCATGATGATCTGTCACGGTTGGTATCCTTGTTTCGACGAGAGGAAAGTTCCAGCCTCACTTTCGCCGCACCTTGTCAAACAGCTTCTTGGCGAGGACGTCGGCTTCGCCGGCCTTGTGATGACCGACGATCTCGATATGGGCGCCATCTACAATGAATACGGTCTGCCGGAGACCATCCGGCTCGCCATGACGGCGGGAAATGATCTCGCAATGATATGCCATCGGATCGACGCGCTTGGCGAAGCGCGAAAGACGCTCGCGGCGCTGCCGGCGGCGACGCTGGAGCGCGCAGGGCAAAGCGTTGCACGTTTCAAAGCAGGCCTCTCGGCGCCCGACAAGTTTTCCGAGGACGCTTTTCGCCGAATTGATGAGGAAATCTGGGCCTTGCGTGTCGCAGTTCTCGGCGCCGAACGCGCCGTGGAACGGAGCGCAGAGGATGGCAAACGCTCGCCAGTGGAGACGTATTGATACATCGCGCTGTGGGGCGATTGACGCCGCCGAGCGCAACCCATAACCTTCGCGCGTGCAACCGGCTCTGGAGCAGCTGTTGATCCTACAGAACCGGGATCAGAAGATTAAGCAGATCAGGACGGAGCTGAAGACGGTGCCATTGCAACACGCGCAACTCGAGGCGCAAGTCGCTGCCACGGCGGCAGCATTGGAAGCTGCAAAGCTGAAAGCGCGGCAGGTGGAAGTCGCTCGCAAGAAGTTGGAGCTGGATGCCGGCACGCGCATGGAGACGATCAATCGACTGAAGACGCAGCAATATGAGACGCGTAAGAATGAAGAATTTCGTGCGATGGGGAACGAGATCGAGCGTTACGAAAAAGAGATCCGGCAGATCGAGGACGAGGAACTCGAGCTGATGGACCAGGCGGAAAAGCTCAAGGTGCAGCTGACTGCAGAGGAGAAGAAGGCCGGCGCGGCACGCGAATCGATCGCGCGGCAGATCACCGATCTAGATGGAAAAGCGAACGCGCTCGAGGCGCAACTGCGCGACCTAACGAATGAGCGCGCTCAGCTTGCCAGCCCGATGGCAGAAGATGCCCTGGAGCGTTACGACCGT
>JACCTI010000256.1 GCA_013812515.1 Chthoniobacterales bacterium | reverse complement strand
TTAAAACGGTGCTCGCACCGGTGTAGGCGGCCATCGCGCTGAAGCTCTGGCTTTGCTCGCGGTAATCGTAGAAGTCGGGGAAGGAATCCGTCTCCCTGCTGCTCGGATCTTTCAGCGACGTGCCCCAGATCGACACGAGTTGTTCGGGGTTCTCGAACGGCAACGGCCGGAGCAGAACGGTATCAACCACACTGAAGATCGCGCTGTTCGCCCCCATCCCGAGCGCAAGCGTAAGCACCGCGATGGCCGTAAAGCCCGGTGCTTTGAGCAGCATTCGGACGGCGTATTTTAAGTCAGTCATCAATCTTATCTCCTCGTTAGGGTGAATTCCGGGGAGCTTCAGTCCGCGCGGAGTGCGACCATCGGGTCGACTTTAGCGGCGCGGCGCGCTGGGATGAGGCAGGCAACGAGTGACACCGCAGTCATGAGAACTGAGGTGCCGAGAACAGTGGCGAGATGAAGCGCGGGCACATCGAAGAGAACGCTCTGCATTGCTCTTCCGGCCATCCACGCGCCGATCAAACCGAGGATGGTGCCGGCAGCGAGAAGGCGCAGGCCTAACGAGAGGAAGTGCGTCCCGATCTGGCTTCTTTGCGCACCGAGCGCCATGCGAATGCCGATCTCGCGCGTGCGTTGCGCGACGGCGTAACTGAGCACGCCGTAAGTTCCAATCGCAGCGAGAAGCAGCGCGACGCCGGCAAAGATTCCGGCGAGCAGCGCCGGTGAGCGCCTCGCGATGAGACTCTCCTCGATGCGCGTTTCCATCGAGCGGACGTTAGCGAAGGCGAGGTCGGGATCCGCAGCGCGCACCAACTTTCGGAGGGTCTCGGCGAACGCTTCCGGGCGCTGGCTCGTGCGAATGACGACAAAAACGCTGGCGCCCTCGCGGTAAGCGTAAGGCAGGTAAACGGCTCCCTGTCCCTGCGCTTCAGTGAGCTCCGCCTGTTTTACCGTCCCGACAACGCCGACAATGGTGAAGAGGTTTTCCTCTTCCATCTCGCTTTTTCGAGAACCTGACCACGGCTGATCTTTTCCGGTGACGCCGGGATGAAACAGTTGCTGGCCGAGCGCGTCTCCCTTGGGCCAATAACGCCGCGCAAAATCTTCGTCCACCACGCAGACGCGTTCGGAGCGGTGACGATGCGGGAAACTATCGACCGCAGAATCCGTCGAGGTGAGGAACCGTCCTTCGCGCAACGGAATGCCGAGGGCCGAGAAGTAGTCGCCGTTAACGCCATAGGAATAATGGCCGTGCAGCGATTGACCTGGCGGCGCCACATAGCCTTTCGGCGTGATCGCGGTTTTGCCGTTATCTCCGCTCAGCGGGATATTAGTGATCGTGCCGGCGGCGGCGATTCCCGGTTGCTGCCGGATGGATTCCAGCAAGCGATCGACAATTCCGACTGAATCCTGCGCAAGTTGCCACGAGATGGTGCACTCGCCGGTGAGAATTTGATCGGCGCGAAAGCCGGGAGAGACTGCCATCACCTTTTTCAGGCTCAGCCCGAGCAGCGCGGCGCCCGCGAGCAGGACAAAAGCGAGCGCGATCTGCGCGACGATGAAGCCGTGGCGAAGGCGTTGGGTGGCGCGGTTGATCGTGCCGGTGCGCGATTCCGATTGGAGGGCGTTCGCTAGATGGCTGCCGAGATTGAACCAGGCGATTGGCACCGCGATCAGGACTCCCAAAACCACCGCGCCGAGAAGCCCGATCGCCGCGAGCGATCGGTCGAACGAAATGTGCGCCCCGAGCGGCAGGCGATCCGCTCCCAGAACTTCGAGCAACCGAAGCCCCCACGCGCCCACGATGACGCCAAGCAATCCGCCACAAAACGTCAACAGGATCGTTTCCACCATCACTTGAGTCACCACATGCCGCCGGCTCGCGCCCATCGATTGGCGGATCGCCATTTCTTTCGCGCGTCCGCTCGCGCGGATGAGAAGGAGGTTCACAAGGTTCACCGCGCCAATGAGGAGGAGGAAAAACACGCCGCCCTGCATCAACCAAAGTGTCGGGCGGATGGAGCGGACGTGATCGGCATGGAGCGAAACCACCGGTGAGCGGAAGCCAGCTTCGGCCATCATTTTGGCCTCCGGGTTGTCCTGCTCGACCGCGGCATTGTGCGCGTCGATTTGTGATTGCGCTTCGGCGATCGTGGCGCCCGGTTTCAGCCGCGCGATCATGTGCGTGCCGCCGCCGCCGGAATGGCGCTGACTCGACGCGCGCTGCTCAGGCCGCGTCCTTATCGGCTGGAACAGCCGCGCTTCTGAAGAGAGGAAGCGGAAGTCGGGAGGCAACACACCGACGATCGTTCTTTGCAGGCCGTTCACACGG
Source organism: Chthoniobacterales bacterium (assembly GCA_013812515.1). GTDB lineage: Bacteria > Verrucomicrobiota > Verrucomicrobiia > Chthoniobacterales > UBA10450 > JACCTI01. The sequence goes on along the minus strand of JACCTI010000256.1, from coordinate 1,423 downwards.
ATGTCGCGGCCGAGAACCTTCGGATCGGCCGCGAGACGCTGGCGCCAGTAGGCGTCGGTCAGGATGACGACTCCGTTGTTTTCCGCCACGGCCGCTTCCTCTTCGGTAAAGGTGCGACCCATCGCGAGGTTAACGCCCAGCGTCGCGAAAAATTCCGGTGAGATGCGCATGACCTCTATCTGCTCGGTGGAACCGGGGTTGCCCAGAACTTCGGCGCCCTCTCGATAAAGGGAAAGGTTGGAGAACGCCGCGATGTTGCCGCGGCGCTCATAGTAGTTGGTGATCGACGAGCCGTCGTTCTCGACTCCGGCTTTCGGATAGGTGTTGAAGATCGTGACCAGCCGATCGGATTGCGGAAAGGGAAGCGGTCGGAGCAGAATGGAATTGATCACCGCGAAGATCGCGAGGTTCGCGCCGAGACAGAGCGCGATCGTAGCGAGGGCCGTCAGCGTGAAGCCGGGCGCCTTACGCAGCTGGCGGAAGCCGTATTTCAGGTCGGTGATCATGCCGGAGGACGCTAAACCAGAAAGCCATCGCGCAGATTGATGATGCGATTGCCGTAGGACGCGTTCTTCTCCGAGTGCGTCACTTGAATGATGGTGGTGCCTTCGCTGTTCAGGCGTTTGAACAGCTCCATGATTTCTTCACCCTGCGACGAATGCAGATTGCCCGTGGGCTCGTCCGCGAGGATCAGCTTGGGGCTGGAAATGATCGCACGCGCGACGCCGACGAGCTGCTGCTGTCCGCCGGAAAGCTGGCGCGGGTATAGATCCTTTTTCCCGACGATGTGAAAGCGATCGAGTGTGTCGGCTACGATCGCGGCGCGCTCCGGTTTGCCGACGTGGCGATAGGAAAGCGGGATGTCGAGGTTTTCGTAAACGGTCAGGTCATCTAACAAGTGATATTGCTGAAAGACGAAGCCGATCTGCTCGTTGCGCAACGTGCCGCGCGCATTCGGCTTCATCTGATGGATGGCGTTTTCTTCGAAAAAATATTCCCCGGTCCAGGCGTGATCGTGCATCCCGAGCACATGCAGGAGCGATGACTTGCCCGCGCCGGACGGCCCCATGATGGAAACGAAATCGCCTTCCTCGATCTTCAGATTGACGTCGCGCAGGACGTAAAAGAACTGTCCTTTCGCCAGCGGGTAAAAACGTTCGACATGTTTGAGTTCGATCAGTGGATTGGGCATAAGATTAGTGTCTGCATACAGGTTAACCGGGGGAGATCTCGATCACCTGACCCTCTTTCATGACGAATTTGATCTTCTGCAAAGCGCCGAGATCGAGCAACGGATTGCCTTCGACGGCGATGATGTCAGCGAGGGCATCGACCTTGAGCACACCGCTTTTACCTTCGAGACCGACGGCAGCCGCGGCGTGCATGGTGGCGGCACGGATCGCCTCCAGGGGCGTTAACCCGA
>JACCTI010000249.1 GCA_013812515.1 Chthoniobacterales bacterium | reverse complement strand
GCCCCGACCACATAGCCGAACATCTCGTCCGCCCAGCTAATCTGCCCCGCGATCGCCTTCGCATAGGGATCGATCAGGAGTTTGGAACTGTTGAAGCGCAGGCCGCGCTCCGGATCGTACGGTCCGTAGACGCGATAGCCGTAGAGCTGGCCCGGACGCACATCGGGCAGGAATATGTGCCAAACCTGATCCGTGTGTTCCGTCATCGGAATCCTGATACTTTCCTGCGTCGACTCGACCTGATCGAAGAGGCAGAGATCGACCGAGGTCGCAGCCTCGGAAAAGATGGCGAAGTTCACGCCATTCCCGAGCCACGTCGCGCCCAGTGGATAAGGATAGCCGAGCCATAATTTTACCGGGGCCATAAAAACGAAAGCCGCTCCTATCCGCTACGGCGATGCGGTTGGCAACGGGGAGCAAGGCTCGGCGTTGTCTCAGTTATGGACGCGCATTCTGCCCCGGCTCGCGATTTCCCACTCCACCAATTCGCCTTAGCCATACATACCTGAGGAACTAAGGCCGCCTCCAACATTCGAGCGTATCAAAACTTCCGGAACCAGCTGTAGGGGAAGGCATCACCTGGACAATCCGTCGCCCAACGCGGTGGATTCATTTCGCGATGCGGCCGGACCGGAATTCGTCCGCCCTCGACCTTCCCGCAGCGCTCGCGCAAATACCGCACCAGCTCTTCCGTCGCCTCGAGTTGCACACGCGTTGGCCGATCACGATTGAAATCACCGACCAGACAAATGCCTAACGAAATGTTGTTCAGGTAATCGCTGTGCACATGACCGCCATTGATCTGCTGGCGCCAGCGCTCGCCCACTTCCACCTCCCCATTACCGGACGAGGTCCCGTTGCCGACGACAAAATGATATGCCATCCCGTTCTGCATTTTGCGCACCCGGCGATGGTAGTAATCGAAGGCGCGCGCGTTCCCCTGCCGCGTTCCGCTGTTGTGCACGATGATGAATTTCCAGCGTGAGCGTTGCACCGGCGCGCGCCGGATTTCGTCGATCACGTTGCGGCTCAAATAGCGGTAGCGGGCGGTCGGCTCGCGCCCGAAGATGCGGGACCATAAACTGCGCCGCGGCGGCGGCGGTGGTGGCGGCTCGAAGCCCTGCTCTTCTTCCAACCCGGACTTCTGGATCGTGATATCCGGCGGAGGCCCACTGATCGGCGGCGGCGATACTGTCTCTGCCGCCGTTGCGGCCGGAACGCCACGCGGGGCGGGCGTCGTCTCTTCATCGGGAGTGGCGCGTTCCTTCGGCGTCGTGGCTTTCCGCGGCGTCTCTTCTTCGTCCGCTTCCGCCTTCTTCGGCGCCTTCGGCGTCTCGGTTGGTTTCACGTCCTCCTTGCGTTTCGAGGGCGAGGGCGTTCCCTCCTCCTCTTCGTTCTCAGCGGCTGCCTTCTTCCCGCCTTTCTTTTTCTTCTGCGCCGGCTTCGGTTTTCCAGCGGGCGTGGCGGACTCCGAAGGCGTGGGCGAGGCGACGGTCCGCATCTCTTCGCGCGCTTTCAGGAAAGCATCGCGCCGCTTTTTATCCGCTTCACTGATCTGCGCCTGCAGGATGGTGGCGAACAAAGCCGTGAGTGCGCAGGCGCAACCCAACAGCACGAGGGTGAATCTCCTGAAGCGCAAAGAAACAGGAAATGAGCTCAAGCCGGCTGGGGCTCAGCGGCAGCTGCTGCGGCGGCGGCTGCGCGCCGTTCGGCGGATCGTTCCCGTTCCCGGCGGAGAATGGCGTTCAGTTTCCCTCCGAGCAACAGGAGCAGACAGGTCACATACATCCAAAACAGAAGCACGATAAACGAGGCGAGCGCCAGGTAGGTGGCGTTGTAGCTATCATATCGCGCCACATAATACTGGAAGAGCTTCGTCACGATGACCCAGCCGACCGCGAAGAAGATGGAGCCCGGTAGCGCTTGCCTCACGGTGAGGTAATTCTCCGGTGTAAGGAGATAAAGGGCGAGCGCGAGCAGCACGAGGGCGAGTGCCGTCAGCGGAAGATTGAGGAACGCGACCCATTCCTGGAGCGGGATGCGCAATTGAAAGTTCACCTCCGCGATGCCAGCGAGCGTTTCGCCGAACACGACCACGTTGAAGCAAAACAACATCGTGATCCCAAACCAGAAGAGAAGGAAAAATGAGATGACGTATTTGGACCACCAGTTCCTGTCCTCTTGCACACCGTGCGTGCGACTGAGCGCGTCCGAAATGGTCGAAATGAAAGCCGTGCCCAAGCAGATGCCGACGATAATTCCGAGATTTGCCACCCATCCGCCCGAGCCGGTCACGAGGACATTCGCCGCTTGTGTATCGAGGATGTCCTGCACCTTCGGATCGGACGGCAGAAAGCTCTTCAGCACAGCCAGTATTTGATGCAGCTTTGCTGGGTCGGTTCCGAAAAGACCGAGCAGGTGCCAGAGAAAAAGGAGCCCGGGAGCGAGCGTGAAGAGAAACTGATAGGCCATCTGCGCGGCCAGGCCCATGGTCGTATCCATGGCCGTCTCCCAGACCAAACGCCGGAAAATTCGGCCGACGAATTTAAGACGTCTCATCTGCGCGGGAGAGTTTACTTTGCCCCTCCGGAATTTCCATTAAAGTCTCGGCGCACTCTGCCGGGAGCGCTGGCCTAACGAGTCTTGAAAAAAATTCTGATCCTGACGGCCGGCTTTGGCGAGGGCCACAACAGCGCCGCTCGCGGCCTCCGCGCGGGGCTCGCGCGCATCGCCGGCCATGGCGTGCAAGTGGAGCTGCACGACCTCTTCTCGGATACCTATGGCCAACTGAACGACTATGTGCGCGAGGCCTACTTGGCCTTGATCAACCAGGTTCCGGAAGCTTGGGGCCTAGTCTACCGCCGCCTTGACCGGCAGAAGAAATATACCGCGAACATCAAGCCGTTCTTCACTCTGAAGAAGGAGTTCCGGAGGCTGCTCGAACGTTTCGAGCCGGATGTCATCGTCTCGGTCTATCCCGCCTATCCGCACATGCTCGATGAGATGCTCGGGCCGGTCGGGCGCACTTCTGGCAAGCGCATTGTCGTGATCACGGACTCGCTCTCTGTGAACGCGATCTGGTATCGCTGCAGCGCGGATTATTTTCTTTTGCCTAACGAGCGTAGCGCTGAGGTGCTGCACGCCGCGGGAATCCCCGCGGAGAAGACGAAGACCTTCGGCTTCCCCGTCAGTCCGGAGTTCGCCGAGCCGGGCGTCTTTCGTGCACCGCCCTCGGACGCCGCTGGTCGCCGCGTGCTCTACCTGGTTAATTCCCGCAAATCGACTGCGCCAGAATTAGTCCAGGGGCTCGCGGCCATTGAAGGTATTCAACTGACCGTCGCCTTTGGCCGCGACCGCCGCTTGCGGAGGGGCATGGAGAATGTGCGAAACTTGGTGCTGCGCCCGTTTCAAACAGTCGGCTGGAGTGAAGAGCTCCCGCGCCTCCTTCGTTCCTCCCATCTTCTCATCAGCAAAGCTGGCGGCGCAACGGTGCAGGAAGCTTTCGCGGCCGGTTGTCCGATGATTGTAAATCACGTCATCCCTGGACAAGAGGAAGGCAACGCGCGCTACCTGGCGGGGACAAACTGCGGCACAGTGGCCACAACGGATGAAGCCGTGATCGCGGCTGTCCGCTCCGTCTTCGCGAATGATGCGGCGCGCTGGACAGAGTGGTCGGCCAACATTGCGCGGCTCGGGAAACCGGCGGCATCGCTCGAGACCGCGAGCTTCCTTCTCTCGCTCTAGGAGCGGCGACACTCGTCTTGCCGCACCTTTGCCGAGTCACACATTTGTCGCGCCGAAAATCTGCTCGCCACCCGCGAACGTTTGCACCACCTCCAACTGCGGCGAGAAGACAACGAAGTCCGCATCGGTTCCAATCTCCAGCGTCCCTTTCCATTCGCTCTGCCCGAGCATGCGCGCGGGGTTCGCAGTCGCCATCAAAACGGCTTCATGCAAGGGCGCACCGACCTGCTCCACCATCACGCGCACGAGATCGATCATGCGGGACGAACTCCCGGCCAACGCAGAGCGATTCGTCAACCAGCAGACCCCATCCGCGACGATGCAATCGGCGCCGGCGAGTCTGAATTGCGCGCCCGCAGGCAGTCCCGCGCCCGCCGTCGCGTCAGTCGCGAGACAAATGCCAGCCGCACCTTTCGCGCGATACAGTAACTTCATCAAAGTGGTCGAGACGTGATGGCCATCCGCGATCAGCTCGCACGTAATCTCCGGTTCCGTCATGGCAAACTCCAGCAAACCCGCGACCCGATGAGCGCCGCGTCGCTCGGCCGACGACATGCAGTTATACGTATGCGTGACCGAGCGCATCCCATGCTCCAGCGCAATCCGAGCTTCCTCTTCCCACGCGTCGCTGTGTCCGCCGCTGATGATGATATTGTGCGCGCGTAAACGATCCATTGCATCCACCGCGCCACGCAGTTCTGGAGCAAGCGTGAGCCGCTTAATTGTCGGCGCAACTTCCAGCAATGCCTCGAGCGAAGCTGCATCGGGTTCGCTAATCCACTGCCGGCCCTGCGCACCCGCGCGCTCCGGCGAGATAAATGGCCCCTCCACGTGAACCCCCGCCACGCGTGGCAGTTCCGTAGCGCAAGCTTCTGCGGCCCGCAGCACTCTGACGATCTCCGCGATCGGCGCCGTCGCCGTCGTTAACAAAAGCGAAGTGGTCCCGCCGCTCGCGTGAAAGTCGCAAATGACGCGAAACGCTTCGCGTGTTCCTTCCATCGTGTCGTGCCCGACCGCGCCGTGCACATGAAGATCCACGAAACCGGGTGCGAGATAGTTGCCGTGGAGATCGAGTCCGTCCCCGTCCGGATAAATGCCCGCTTCGCGGATGCCACAAATTCTCCCACCGCTCTCGATGATCTCCAGACCATCCCGCACACCGGTAGAAAAGATGAGACGCCCGTTTTTGAAGATCATGAAAGAAAGAAGTCGCGCTCAACGCTGCATCGGAAGCACGTCATCCCGAGTCGCGCCGACGACGAGAGACCTCGCGCAAAGGTTCGGAGTAGAGTGATCCATTACCGAAGTGAGGTCCCTCGGCGTATCCTAGCCTCGGAACGACATAGCCGTGGGCGGCTGCTGCCTCCGAATACCGCCTCTTGCCATCGGGAAGACGGAGCAAGCCGGTCGCTCGGGTGCGCACTTCACCGGAAAAACCGAGCGCCTTCTTGAACTGCCAATCGCGCTCCAGCGGATTGGGAATCCTCTGTGCCTGGCGAAAGGAGGACCAACTCACCAAGCCATCCAGCCACATCCGATGACCCAGCACCGGCACCGGAAAATCGCTGCCGTGCACGATCCGCGGCTCGATTTCGGGGCGGAGACAATCCCGCAGATGCGCGCAGCGATTCAGCGAAACCATTGCGCTGATGTCGCCATAGAGCTTCGGGAATTCCGCCAGCATCGCAGCCCAATCATCAAAGTAATCCGGATCAAGCGGTCCGCTCTTGGTCGCGCAATGCGCCGCGATCACCGTCACGCCGCACTCGAGTGGCAGCCGCAGCAGTTTCGGATCAGCCAGACGCGCGTTGACAATCGGCACGGTGTGTTCGCCGCCAGTATGGGCCAGCAACGGCAGCCCAGCCTCCGCCATACGCTCCCAAAAACGGCGATACCGCCGGTCGGACGGATCGATGTTCTGACAATTCGGCAGGCACTTCATCAAGACGGCACCGCGATCGAGGCAGCGGTCCAGTTCATCGAGCGCATCCGCGCGCGCCGGATGAATCGAGACTCCCGCGAGAAATTCGGGATGCGCATCGGCGAGGTCGAGCACGACGTCGTTAGGCACATACATCGAGCCGAGGTCTTCACGCGGTTTACCATCGGGATCGTGCACGCGCTCGTGCGCGAGCAGGACGATCGCGTCAAAGGACGACGCGCGCACGAATTCCAGCAGATGCCTTGCATAAACCCTCTCCAGATTACCGTGGATCACGTCTGGCGGAAACCCGAGCTGACGGACCATGAACCTCGCGAGCCAATGGTGCCAGCCGTTCAGTCGCAGCCACCCACCCGACCCGGCGAAACCGTTGCCGACCATATGAACATGCATGTCGATGCGGAGCGATCGCATGTCTCGCAGCCTAGTTGTAGCCGCCTCGCTGTGTCGAGGCGTGCCGTGAACGCGGCGCCACAGCGCCGCGGCTCCAACCGCCGGGCTGTCGGTGGAACGCATTGCGTTCGCCCTCTCCAAAGTCCATCATCTTCGCTGCGATGGACTTCGATTACGACGTGGTGATCGTCGGCGGCGCTTTCTCCGGCGCTGCCACCGCGCTTCTACTCAAGCGCAAGAATCCGGCCGCGCGCGTCCTCATCATCGAAAAGGCGGAGGAGTTCGATCGCAAGGTGGGTGAGTCTACGACGGAGATCAGCAGCGCGTTCCTGACGCGCATTCTTGGCCTGAGCAACTACCTCGGTCACCACCAGCTCGTGAAACAAGGGTTGCGGATGTGGTTCGCGAAACAACCGGAGCAGCGTTTCGACGATTGCGTGGAAGTCGGCGCGAAATATCAGGCCCGGCTGCCGACTTTCCAGGTGGATCGCTCGACGCTCGATGCACACTTGCTCGAGACAGCCGTCGCAGCCGGTTGCGATCTGCGTCGGCCCGCAAAGGTAACGCAGCTGCAGCTAAATGCCGATAGGTCACATGTGTCTTATGAGTCGCATGGGATCCATGAAACAGTCTCCGCGCGCTGGGTAGTGGATGCGAGCGGCCGCGCGGCCATGCTCGCGCGAAAGCTCGGCCACTTTCGCCAAAACACGGAGCATCCCATCAACGCGGTTTGGGCGCGTTTCTCCGGGGTGAAAGACTGGGATAGTTACGAATGGCGCGAGCGTTTCCCCGCCTACGCAAACGCCTGCCGGACTGCCCGTTCCTGGGCCACGAACCACCTTATGGGACACGGCTGGTGGTGCTGGATCATTCCTTTGAAGGGCGGCGATGTCAGCGCGGGCCTTGTTTATGATTCACGCCTCTTCCGTCTCGCGGAAGGCGCAAATCTTTCCGAGCGTTTGCGCGCGCACCTGCTCACCCATCCCGTCGGCCGCGAAATCTTTGCTGACGCGCAGGTGATCGAAGGCGACGTGCATGCTTTTTCGCATCTGCCTTACTACAGCGCGCAGGTGTGTGGCGACGGCTGGGCGATCGTGGGCGATGCGGCCGGTTTCATCGATCCTCTCTACAGTCCCGGCCTCGACTTTTGTTCCTACACCAGTTCGTACGTCGCGGATGTTTTGGCGGAGAATCTCGCCGGCAAAGATGTGCGCGAGCGGCTCCGCTATTTTAATCAGCAGTATCCGCTGACCTACCGCGCGTGGTTCGAGACGCTGTATAAGGACAAGTATTTCTATATGGGCGACGCGGAACTGATGTCCGCCGCGCTTCTGCTCGACGTCGGTTCGTATTTCGTCGGCCTCGTCACGCCGGTCTACAAGAACCCGGAACGCGAGTTCCTGCGCCTACCCTTCGAGGGCGTGGCCGGTCGCATTGTCGCGAACATCATGAGCTTTTATAACCGCAGGCTCGTAGCGCTGGGAAAAGCGCGTCTCGCGGGCGGCACCTACGGCGAGCAGAATGCCGGCTGGCGTGAACTCTACGACGGCTTCGTGCCCGACAGGCGCGTCTGGAAGTTGATCCGGAAAGGTTTGTTCCGCTGGTGGAACGCCGAGCTGACGAATCTCCGGCTAACGAGACGTGCAGATGTGCCGCAGCGCGTGCCGGCCGCTTCCGCGGCTCCGATGAACGTCTGAGATTTGCAAACCGCGCGAGCCATCCTCCGCCGTTTCGCCGTTAAAGGAGTCATCTGGCGCCACTATCTGGATTGGGCGATCGCGAATGTTCCCTTCCATCTCCAGCCAATTCTGCTGACCGTTTGTACGGTTTTCTTCTTCTTTTTCGCCGCGTCCGAGCGTCGATCGATCCTCGGCAATCTCCCGATCGTTCTGCCCGGTTCATCACCTCTGATTAATCACTTCCGCGCGTTCCGCACTCTCCTGAATTTCTCGTGGAGCATCGCCGAAGCCGCGAACTACAGAGTGAACAAAGCAAACTTTATCTACGAGATCATGGGGCCGGAGTTTCTCGCGGAACTCAGCAC
>JACCTI010000235.1 GCA_013812515.1 Chthoniobacterales bacterium | reverse complement strand
CTGCGGCAGCTCGTCAAAGCGCCCGGCTTCACGATTGCCGCCGTCACCGTGCTTGCGCTCGGCATCGGCGCGAACACTGCGGTCTTCAGCCTCGTGCACACGATGCTCTTCGCGTCGCCCGGCTATGCGCAGCCGGCAGAAGTGTTGCAGATCTATTCGCAGGACAAGAAGGACCCGAAGAATTTCCGCGGCTTCTCCTATCCGACCTACCTCGATATCCGACAGCAGAACACCGCCTTCGAAGACGTGATGGGTTACCACCTGTCGATGGTCGGCGTAGGGGAGAAAGGGACGCCGCGCCGCGCCATGGCCGGCATCGTCAGTGCGAATTACTTCTCCGTGCTCGGTGTCGCACCAGCGTTAGGTCGCGCTTTTCTGTCGGAAGAGGAGACGCCGCGCCGCGGCACGCGTGTCGCGGTCGTGAGTGATGGCTTTTGGAAAAAGCGGGGCCGCAATGCTGCGATCCTTGGCTCGGAGGTGATCCTGAATGGCCGGCCCTTCACGATCGTAGGCGTGATGCCGAAAGGCTTCACCGGCACGATGCACATGTTCGGCTCGGAAGTGTGGGTGCCATTCGGCGTCCGGGAGGAAGTGATGGACGAATTCGCGCGGGACGGCGGCACAACGTTTGGAGAGCGCGCCGGCAAAGAGCTGATGCTGGTCGGTCGACTGAAGTCAGGTGTCACGGCCGAGGCCGCGCAGCCCGTGCTGAAAGGCATCGCTGCGAATTTGGAGGGAGCGTATCCGGTCGAGCAGAAGGATCAAACTTTCCTCGCCGCGCCCCTGCGGCGTTTCGGCACGAGCACGAGTCCCTCTGGCGAGAAAGCAGTCTCGATGCTCGGCGGGCTGCTGCTCGGCATGTCTGGAATCGTGCTTCTGGTCGCGTGCCTGAATCTTGCGAACATGCTGCTCGCTCGCGGCACGGCGCGGCGGAAGGAAATCGCCATTCGCCTCGCCCTTGGGGCGGCGCGCGGCCGGATCATTCGTCAACTGCTCACGGAAGGTTTTGTTCTTGCCGTCGTAGGCGGTGCGTTCGGGATCGTCCTCGCGCTTTGGTCTTCCGATCTGCTGATGGGATCGCTCGGACGGATGTTGCCCATCGACATCATCTATATAGGCGGGCCGAATCTGTCGCTGATCGCTGCGACACTTGCGTTCTGTTTCGTCGGGACGCTCTGCTTTGCGCTTGGACCGGCTCTCAAACTCTCGCGCGTGACGCTCGTTGGTGACCTGAAGGAACAAGCGGGCGAAGACGTGGTCGCGCGCCGCTGGAAGTTCATGCCGCGCAATCCGCTTGTCGTCGTGCAGTTCGCGTTCTCGCTTGCGCTCGTTACGGCGGCGGCGCTGTTTGTGCGCGGAGCAGGCAAGGCGGCGGACGTCGACACCGGTTTGCAGACGGATCGGACTTTCCTGGTCGAGCTCGATGCGAGTCTCGGCGGCTACGATCGGGCGCGGTCGCAGGAGGTTTACCGGGCGGTGGGCGAGAAGTTGTCGTCGCTGCCGGGCGTCGAGGCCTCCAGCATTTCGGGCACGGTTCCGTTCGGGATGCTCTCGTTAAGCAAACGCGTGCTGCGCGCCGGCTTGCAACCAGCAGCGGACGCAAAGCCAGCGACTGCAGCGGACGGCCTCGCCTTTCGCGCGAGTTGGCGCAGCGTGGGCGCTGATTATTTCAAGACAACGCATCTGCCGTTGTTGCGCGGACGCGCTTTCACGGCAGCCGAGGCGCTTTCCGGCGGCCCCGCGGTCGCAATCATCGATGAGATCCTGGCGAAGAAGCTTTGGCCGGACGGCGATGCGCTCGGGCAGCGTGTGCAAGTCTACCGCGAGAGCACGGAGCCGACGACGGTGGAAAGTCCGGGAGACATCGAACCCGGAGAGAGCATCCAGATCATTGGGATCGCGGCGCACACGCGTGAGGCTTTCTTCGGACAGGAACCGGAGAGCGCGATCTATGTTCCGTTCGCGCGGGCTTTCCAGAGCAACAGCTACTTCTTCGTGAAGTTCGCCTCGCTGCCCGCGGGCAGTGAAGCCAACGCGGCCGATCTCCTTCGCCGCACCGTCAGCTCTGTCGAC
>JACCTI010000234.1 GCA_013812515.1 Chthoniobacterales bacterium | reverse complement strand
ATCGTGCGAGACCAGAACAATGGCGCACCCTTCGTCGCGAAACCTGCCGATGCGGTCAAGGCACTTCTTCTGAAAGCTGATGTCGCCGACGGAGAGGACCTCGTCGATCAAAAGGATTTGTGGTTCGGTGTGCACGGCCACCGAAAAAGCCAGACGCATCTGCATACCTGTGCTGTAGGTGCGAAGCGGGCTGTCGATAAACTGGCCGAGTTCCGCGAACTCCACAATTTCGTCAAAACGTTCGGCGACTCGACGGCGGGAGACTCCATCGATAACGGCGCTAACGAAAACGTTTTCACGACCGGTAAGATCTCCGTGAAAGCCAGACCCCAAGTCCAGGAGAGATCCAATTCGTCCGCGTACTTTCGCCCATCCCTCATCGGGACGCCCAACTCCACCGGTCAATCGCAGCAACGTGGATTTACCAGCGCCGTTTTGTCCGATGATCCCAAGAATATCGCCCGCCGCCACACTAAAGGAAACATTACGGAGCACCCAAAATCTTTCGATCGGTCCCATCCGCCACTTCCCAAAAATCACTGCTTCCTTAAGGGTCGTAGGACGGTGACTACTATAGCGCCGGAACTTTTTGCCTAACCCCTGAACCGTAATCGGATGAGCGTTCATCACAGCTCGTCCACGAATCGAGAGCTGACGCTCATGAAAAAGCGATGGGTGAGAAAGAGCACAACTCCGGCGATCGCTGCAATCATCGCCAGGGCAGACCAGTCCGGCGCCTTGCCGAAAAGAAAGATCGCTCGGTAGGCGGTGATGACGTGGTTCATCGGGTTAAACAGCAGAATCTTACCGTATTGCGCGGGCACGCGAGCGGGGTCGTAGAAGATAGGTGTCAGGTAGAACATGAGCGGCAGCAGGACACTGACAATGTGTTGCGTATCGCGAAAGATCACGTTCGCGGTCGCCACCAGATAGCCGAGGCTAAGTGTCACGATGAATTGCAAGCCGATAACTACCGGCAGAAGGAACAATGTTATGTTCAGCGGTGCGCGGTCGGAGAGCAGAAAAACCAGAAGAATCGGCAGGGCCAGAAGATAATGAATCAGGTTCATGATCAACGTAGCCACAGGGAGGATTGCTGCTGGAAAACCCGGTCGTTTGATTAGCTCCTTGCTACCCGTGACTGCAGAGGCCGACTGGCTCAATGAAGCCGAGAACCAAGTCCAGGCCAGGATGCCCACAAAAGTGAAAGCAGGATAGGATGTGCGCTCCGGCATCTGAACTTCGAGCACACGCTGGAAAACAAAGACAAAGACAACCAATTGCATCAATGGGTTCAGGAGGGACCAAAGCACACCGAGAACGGAGCGCTTGTACAGTATCTTCATGTCCCGGCCGACTATTTGCGCCAGCAGATCACACCGATGGGTGAATCGTCGGACGGAGAACCCCGACCAAGCCAGGGGCAAAGTGGGGGTGCTCATAGCCTCGGATCGTTTGAACAGGTGGTGCCAAGACCAGCGGTCCGTGCTGCTGGCATGGGGTGGCTGCGACCAAGCTTTTGCACACGTCGCTCTGACTGCCATAACGCGAAGGGGCCAGCGATCCAGCCGTGAAGCTCAGTTAAGAGCAGAGTCAACGGGTAATCCCCTTTGCGAGTCATCGCGGACCAGGCGCGCCTGCAAAAGTGCATGGGAAGGATAACGAGAAGCGCCGTCACGGCGCGGAAATCGCGGTCGCGTTTTATCTGGAGAAGGTGAAAGCAGATAAAACCTTTGCTGTATCCAAAGAGTTGCTTTTTCAGCGCTTTGAGGTCCGCGCGATGGCGGTGGTAAACATGCGCGCTCGGTTCATAAACGATTTTCATGCCGGCCTTCAGAGCCTTGTAAAGGAAGTAGTTGTCCTCGCTTCCCTCACTCGGCATCCCGCAGCCGAGACATTCCTCCAGCATGCCCACGCGCGGATCTCTCATCACTTCCGCGCGAAACGCGCCGTTCGCGGTGGCACCAAGCTGCCATACTGGCACGGAGCGGCGTCTGAACATCCTGAACCACGAACTATCAGCTTCCCACGGTACGTAACCCCGCCCCAGCCCGCCGTAGATTTCATACAAATGCTGAGCGGCAGTCTCAAGCTCCACCGGAATCACGTTGCCGCAGACAATCATTACATCGTTGCGCGCGAACGGGGCGACCATGCTTTCCACCCAGCTTGGCGGCACAGTGACGTCATCATCCGTGCTGAGGATGATCTCGCCAGTGGCGGCGGCGAACCCGGTATTGCGTGCATAAGAGACACCCGGTCGGAGTTCATCGATCAGTTCGATGCCCGCGAATTCCGCTACCACTCTCCGGGTGATCCCCGACTGCGGAGCGTTGTCCACTACGATGATTTGGACGGGTCGAGAAGTTTGCTGCGCCGTCAATCGCTTCAGGCAAAGGCGCAGATCGTCAGGCCGATCACGCGTGGCGACAACGACGGAAATCGGGATGTCGCAGGAGACTTCTGGCGGCGCCACCTCCTGGCTCTCTTGGGGACCTTCGAGCTTCCGCAGAAGCTCAGCCACGGCGAGGCTGTAGGTCAGCATGCCTTTGGAATCGGCGTATGGTTTGAGCAACTTCAGCGAGCAATGTTTCACAATTCCTTCGCGCAGGCGCAGCACGCCACAGTTTTGGTAATTGTTCTGGAGTTCGAAGCCCCCCACCAGCTGGCCGTACGCGGAAACCAGAACAAGTACCCTGGGGTAGAAGTCGATATCGGTCAGAGGACCGAGTGGCTGACTCAGTTCGGTCGTGCGGACTGCTTGGGCGAGGCGGCGGTGTGCGGCAGGCGGGCTTTCGAGCCGCACGCCGCTCGCCTGTAAGAAAGGTTCATCCGGAAACTCAGCGGCAATCTCCCGCGCACGTGTCCGTGACTGGTGGAGCGCTCGAGGCGCTTTGAAGACGCTCGTCAGTTCCGCCAAGATAAGATCCAGCGGAAAGAAGCCGGGCCGGAAGAGGGAGGTAAATAATCGGCGAACGTGCCAGAACCGGATCCACCAGATTGCGAACCTTGCTACGGCCAACCGCTCATCAGGATACTTTTGAGCGATGCGCAGGAAAAAAGAGAAAAGCCCGACGCCGTTGCTTTGGATCTGGGTCTTTAGTCTCTCTCGTTCCTGCCGGTGCCGGTGACGCACGATGGCACCTGGCTCATAGGCGAGCGTGTAACCTTCTCGAAGAACGCGAAAATACATCTCCAAATCACCGCCACCGTTAGTTGGCGTTCCCACGTCAAGGGCAGGATCGAACCCACCGATCTCTTCGAGGAAGGAGCGGCGGTAAGCCATGTTACAGCCAGTGCCCAAAGCGCCCGTGCCGAAATATGGCGATCTCCCCCGGTCGCGCCGGAGAATTCTGTGCATCGCCGTGTTGCTGATCGGAACCTCTGGCAACCGCTTCTCTCCTGTATCGTCCGCACCGAAGCCGTATGGTTTGCGAAACCAGCCACGCTGAAAACCGCGCCCGAACCCCCCATAGAGCTCGAACAGCTGCTGAGCTTCAGTGTCCAATTCGTCTGCGATAACCAGTCCAGTCACGCAGACGATTCCAACGTCATCGTTAAAGCTGCCTACTAATGCCCGAATCCAGCCGCGATCTACCACGACGTCATCGTCAGTGTAAGCCAGGATCTCACCGCCGGATTCCAGCACCGCCCGATTACGGGCCCAGTCAAGCCCGGGTCGCGGTTCGAGAACATGTCGGACCGATGGAAACTGGTCGCCAACCAGGCGCTGTGTGGCGTCATCAGAAGGCGCGTTATCTACTACCAACAGTTCCAGATTTGGGTAATCGATGCGGAGAAGCGATTGGAGACAGACAGCGAGATCAGCCGTGCGGTCGCGCGTGCAAACTGCGACGGTAACAGGGGGAAAGGGCCCTTCTTTGGGAACGGCTTCGGCTGCCACGAGATCAGCGATTTCAAACCCCTTCTGGGGTAATGGCGCCTGTTCCAAGGCGGCAGCGGCGAAGCGTTCGAAAATGGGGAAAGAGAGTTCCTCGACAATTGCGCGGCGAAGACTTGCGGCAGAGACGTGGTCGCCCACGACGCTGAGGTTCAAAAAACCGACGGGGGTGCCGAGGACGCGCACCAGCGCGCGGACGGCGGCGTATCCCTCAAGGTCCTCCAAGGTCTCGACGGACTGACTCACCTCCACATCGACGCACTTTGTCTTCGGAAAGCTCATGCCCTCTATCGCGAATCGTTCCTAACTGACATGCACTCCCTCACCGGACGCCCCTTTCCTGCGGCTGATTAAACGGAGTGATGCCAGCATCGCGTAGCCATTGCATCTGTTGCGCAAGTCGTCCGGGCTCCCACCAATGAATCAGGAACGAGCGGTGTTTAGTGGCGATCTCCTCAAGCGGAATACCCTTGCCCAAATCCAGGTGAAGGGCTTTCATACCATCAGTGTACCAAGCGGCAAACATCGTATGGCCCGCCCAGGTATTAAAAGGCAGCAGCACCAGCATGACTGCCGCTAATATACGCTGCACAGCCGCGCTTGATGCGAAACTTTCCCAAGCGAAGAAACAAGCGCAAAACGCGGGAGTAACCAAAAGAGCGTAACGCGTCGGAATGCCAAATTCCGGCACGTAGCCCGCTCGTACCCATCCGACGGCGCATGCAGCTGTCATCGCGGTCAGTAGAAAGACGGTCGCCCCGATGGCACGCTCCCGCGCAAAGCCTTGATCTCGCGCGCAAGCGCGGAGGGCGCAGCAGGCAGTCGCAATCGTAAGCCCGAGAGCTAGCATTATGAACGGCACCCAGGCTTTTTCGACAATCGGACCAAACCCCAAAGCAAGCACTTTCAAGGCGGTCTTCGCCGAAGGTACGATCCCTGGACTAGGTGGATTCCACGTCGGCTTCTGGTAACCGATGAAGTAGATCGCGCTTACTAGAAGGGTAAGTATGGCGGAACTGAAGTGCCACAGAGCCAGGGAGCGCTGCTGTGAGGCCTCACAGTGCTGTGCCCGGCAGCGCCAGCCAAAGTAAAGTAATAATGCGCCAAGCGTTGGAACGTAGAGTAGCCCGTTACCTCCTCCGCACAACGGAAGAAGAACCAGACCAGACCCGACTACGAATGCTCCGCTACGAGACGTGATCGAGCGCGGACCGAACAGAACACACTCGATCGCGATCAGGATAACCACCGGGAGGACGAACGTAAGCTGCCAGCCGAACAGAAACTGCACCGAATGTCCCAGATGCAGGAGTGTCAGCGGGAAAAAAATATCAGCCACATCAATTCGCCCGCGGAGCTTACTGCTAGCAATGATCGCGAGCGCGGTCGCGGCCGAGAGCACTACGATATTGAAATACCCGCTGACGCTGAAATCGCCATGGGACGCTTGCAACAGCGCAAGGAGTAACAATCGTGAAAGTGGGCTGCGATGCTCGTTATTCTGCGCCCATACCCAAGCGGCTAGATTTGGCTCATGCCCGGTAAGAGGAGCAACGAGGAGCCAATCCTCGGCTAATGGAATCGGTGAACTCCAGTAGGCCATGCCTGCAAAGAGTACAAGAGTCATGGCTAACCATGTACCCCACACGATCAACCGACTCGCGAGGTCCGGAGGCTGCACACTAAACGCTGTCAGCGATGAAGATTTGGGTAGCATCGGTTTGGCGTCTGCCAGTCTAGGTTATCGCGTGCCAAGTGCTGCTGCTGGTCGCCAGAAACGTTCTGGCGTGAGCCACAAGCACAACAGGAAACAACGCGTTCTATCGAACAACGTGCGATTCAAAGTCGATTCGTATTTAAGCCAAACGAGCCGTAGTTTCGAGGAGTATTTCCCCGAAGTAAATTGATGCATTTCGAATCAAGCTGTAGTTTCATTGCGAGCAGTCGGGGACCGATTCCAATCTGCACAGCCACCAGCGGGCTCCAGAATGAAATGCCTTCCGGGCCGCAGTTCTTCCTTCTCTTGAATCACTGGGCTTCTGCCCGCGGGAGTTACAACACCACCGTGGGGAACAGCAGAAGTCCAGTCGATTGCTGAGAATCTTGCGTCGTACGAGAACTTTGCTGATGGTTGGGCCTATTAAGCTAGATAGGTGTACTCGCGTGGGTGTTGAGGCTGCGTCGCGGAGGCGTTTCCGGTTGCGTGCGCTGCTGATTCCGTCGTGTCTTCGGCAGGAATTTGGTAATGGCAACGGCCATGCAGTGCTGTCTTAGCTTGCTATGGCGAACATGTTGCCCTAAATGGGTGTCGGTGCCATCGGCATCGATTGAACCTCTCGCGACGTGGGTACATTGTATCACAGTAGCCAAAAAGCGTGCCTCAGATATACGGACTAGTTCGTGATAGTGACATTAGAGGGACAATCATTGATATCGGGTTTTCCGGAAGTTACATATGCACATTGGTCGGAATTCGTGGGTTGGAATAGGGCTGGCCAGTTTTTGTTGTCACTTATCGAGCGTTAC
>JACCTI010000215.1 GCA_013812515.1 Chthoniobacterales bacterium | reverse complement strand
CAACAACGTGCGGTCCTGCCGCCGATGGAATCGGATCCCGAACGGGAGAGGCGGCTGCTCGGGGCAGTTCCTGTTTCCTACGTCATCGTAGATAAGCTTACCGCGCTCGATGTTTCGCGCCGGTATGCGCGTCCGGCGCTGCAAAGCGACGAGGCTGGCTGGCCGGTTGTGTATTCAATTGCGGGCACAACGGTCCATGAGCGCGCCTCGGGCCGACAATGACTTGCCGCAGCGTCTGCATGCGAAGCTCAACCTCAGTTTCGGATCCGGAATCAGGGATGGAAAAACCAAAACGGGCGGAAGAGACCTCACTGATCTCAAACCTGCGGCTTCGTGAGCGCTATCGGGATGACTACTGGCAGAAGCACGATCCGATCGCGGAGGATCGCCTGCTCTGGCGAGCACAGGCCTTTCGCCACATCGTTCACCTTCTACCGGGCCAGAGGATTCTCGAGCTCGGCTGCGGAGAAGGTAGACTGACCCATGCACTGCTGCTGGCTTCGCGCGGAGAAAATCCGATCACTGCGGTGACATTCCAGGACGTCTTGGCTTCGGGCGTTGCTCCGAAGGTAGAACAACTGCATGTCTCGCAACTTCCGGGCCCACTCACTGGTCGTCGCTTTGACTGCATCATCGCGATGGACCTGTTGGATCGCAGCACTTCATCTGAGCTTCTCGGGATCGTACACGAACTCCTCGCCCCCGGCGGCGAGATGGTGTTCTACGAAAGCAACCCGTGGAACCCGGTGCATGAGGTTCGTGGCGCACTCTTACGCCTTGCTGGGAAACGGGATCCGAGAAATCTCCTCGATCGGCCTCGCCTTTACGAACTCCTTTCGGAGATCGGCTTTATCCGGATTTACGCCGTCTTCAACGACTTCGTTTTTGCTCCACTTACTCGCTCGTTGATCTGGCTGCTGCGCAACCTTTCGATCGTGCTCGAGAACGCCCCGGTAGTACGCACGATGGCGGGTTCAATCCTGGTTCACGCGCAGAAGCCCCCCAGGGAGAAAGAACTACCACATGTTTCGTTGTTCGCGCACGAGTCGCTTCGCGGCGCGGTTTCGGTCGTAATCCCGTGCCATAACGAGGAAATGAATGTCGGCCCGCTCGTCGAGCGGATGCTCGCCTTGTATGGCGAATACATTCGCGAAGTGATCCTGGTAAACGACGGGAGTACCGATGCGACCGGTGAAGTCATTTCGCAACTTGCGGCAAAGGATGCCCGCGTCAGACCGTTGCATCGGCTGCCACCGAACGGCGTTGGCCTCGCGATTGCCGACGGCTTGCAAGCGGCCACGGGTCAATACGTCCTCACTGCAGACTGCGACTTTCAGCATCTCCTGCCGGAGTTCCGTGATCTCTTTGATGGTGCGGCGGAGGGTTACGATGTGGTAATCGGCAGCCGCTTCTCGCGGCACAGCGTCCTCCTGAATTACCCATTCTTCAAGATTCTCGCCAATCGCGCCTTTCATACCCTGGCAGTGCTTCTCTTCGGACGCCGCATTCGTGATGTGACGAACAATTTGAAAATGATGCGGCGTGAGGTCGTGGCAAACCTGCGCCTCCTTCAGCCCGGGTTCGCCGTCAACGCTGAGACGGGTTTGCAGCCCATTCTGCTCGGGTACCGAGTAAAGCAGGTCCCTATTTCGTGGATCAATCGGACGCCCGGCATGGGAACGTCTTCCTTTCGTCTCGTGCATGTTGGCGGCGGGTACTGGCGCGTGCTTGGCGGACTCTGGCTGAAGTACGCATTTGGGATTGGGCCATACCGCGCGCTTACCCGCGAAGATAGCGAAAGCTCCAAGGGGCTGGAGGCTGCTGCATCAGATCAGGTTGGCGCCGGACGGTAGAGGTAACGAAGTCGGCAGAGTCGCCCATGGAGATTGTGAAGCAGCGACAGGTCGTGAAGAGTGACAATCCCTCCGAGGGATTCGACGGTGATGAAATGACAGACCGTTTCTCAGCTCGTAACCTTTTTCCGGTCAGGCGAGAGAACAAGAAGGAGCTGATCTGTCTGGGCACGCTTCTCCTCATTTGGTTGATCGTCTGGATCCCCCGACTCAGAGGGCCTATCGACTTCCGATGGGATGCAAGCACCTACTATGTGCTTGGAACCTCCCTCGCGGAAGGCAAGGGCTACCGATTGCTCAACGAACCAGGCGAAATCGAGGCTGTTCAGTATCCACCCCTACTACCATTGATCGTGGCAGCTCATCAACGGGTGATGGGCACGAGTGACTACTTCAAAATTGGCTCCGCCCTGCGGCTTTCCTACTTCTTGCTCTCGGGATTGTACCTCCTGGCGGTTTATACTCTCGCGCGGCAGGTCGTGAAGCCGCTCTTTGCACTGCTCGTCGCGACCATTACAGCGCTCTCGTTTTATAGTTTCCTGCACCCGTCCGACACTCTTTACGCGGAAGTGCCTTTCGCGCTGGTTTCGGTTCTTTTTCTTCTTTGCCATCGCAACAGCGACCGACCTCTCTATTTCACAGCGACCGCAGTTTTCGGCGGTGCTGCGTACCTCCTGCGGACCGCCGGAATCGCGCTGCTGGCCGCTTGGATCGCGGAGAGTCTAATCAGGCGGCGCTTCCGTCAGGCGGCGATGAGGGCGGCTGTCGCAGCTATTCCCATCCTCGCTTGGCAGGTTCACGTTTGGCGCGTAACTGCGAGCGCCGATTACCACAGGGTAACTTATGCCTACCAGCGAGCGCCTTACTATTACTCGAACGTAACCTATGGAGAGAATAGTTGGCTGGTCGATCCATTCCGGCCTGAGCTGGGCCAAACAACGTTCGGCGGCCTGACAGGCCGAATCGTCCGCAATCTTGTCGCAGTCCCGCTAGCTTTGGGTGAGAGCGCGTTCTTCCCAACTTCCTACTGGCCTGCATTCTTGGACAAGCTCCACCACGGACTACATGTTCCGGAGTCGCGCGCCTGGCGCACGTTGAGTTCGCGCGCGCTCTCTGGCTTTTTGTTTGCCGCTGGTCTCCTCGCAACAGCCGGTGCTGTTATCGTTGCGAGGCGGCGGCAATGGTTTTGGGCACTTTATTTTGCGATCACCCTCGGCACGATCGTCTTGACGCCCTGGCAAAGCCAGTTCTGGCGCTACCTGGCTCCGGTTACGCCACTCACGTTGATCTTCATGGTCGTCGCTCTACTAACAGTTCGTCGTCTCCTTGCCGGCCGATACCCACGTCTGCCAAATGCCGCGACTGCGTCCGTAGTTGCTGCCCCTGTCACAGCGATACTGGCGCTCGAGGCAGGCGCTGCGATTCCGCTGCTCCGAAATATGCTGCCGGTGAGCTACTATGATGATGTTGGTCGAGAACGGCAGCTCCCGCATTTCACATACGGAACCAATTGGCACTCCCTCGATTACGCGTTTCAGTGGGTTCGGCGGCACGCATCGCCTGGTTCGGTGATTGCAACGACGGTTCCTCAGTTAGCGTACCTTCGCACTGGGCTGAAGGCGGTGTTGCCGCCGTTTGAACCGGATTCTTTCACAGCCAATCGCCTCCTCGACGAGGTACCGGTGAGTTACCTCATCCTCGACGATCTTGGGGTTCCAGGCATTAGCGAGCGTTACGCGGCACCTGTTGTCGCAGGCGAACCTAACAACTGGCGATTGGTCTTCAGT
>JACCTI010000213.1 GCA_013812515.1 Chthoniobacterales bacterium | reverse complement strand
ACCGTGCTGGCGGATTCGGACTCGAGAAGCGGATTTGGGAACGTCACGACGTGCGCTCTGCTCGTGACGAAGGCCGCGTCCAGTGCCTGCATGAACTCCTCATCCGGCGGTTCATCCGACCAGAGGGCAAAGACACCGTCCGGATGCAGCTGAGTTGCAAAAGTGCGCAGGCCCGCCGGTTCGTAGAAGGACCGATGGCGCGCATGCAGCAGATCACGCGGTGAATGATCGATATCCAGGAGCACGGCGTGGAAGCGACGGCCCGGCTGCTCGGAATCGAAACCAGTTTTGGAAGCGGCCAGCGCGAAAAAGTCGCCGTGCACAAATCGGCAGCGTGGATTCGCCGTGAGTGTTCGGCCGAGCGGAACCAACCCCTGCTCATGCCATGCGATGACAGGCTCCAGCGCATCGATGACGAGAAGCGATCGCACCGCCGAATGTTCGAGCGCCGCGCGTGCGGTGTACCCGAGGCCGAGACCGCCCACGACCACGTCCCAAGGCCCCTCGGTCAACTCTGAGAGGCCGGCTCTGGCCAATTCCTCTTCCACCACGTGAAAGAGACTCGACATCAGAAAAGCGTCTCCGAGTTTCACCTCGAACACGTCCTCGCCTAACGAGCGAATTCGTCGCCGTCGCAGGAAGAGTTCTCCCAACGACGTCTCCTGGTAATCGAGTTCTTCGAAATCTGCGCTCACGGTGTGCCCAATGATGGCCGCAAGGAAAGCCTGGCCACGAGCCGGCGGACCGTGTTCACATTTCGCACCGTGGTCCGCATCTCCAGGAGTTTCTCGAGCCACGCGCCGGAGAATGGCGAGTCGCTCACGCGCGTGCGGCACAACCAGTGAAGCTCGCGCGCGTGGAAACGGAAGTCGTCGGCGGCGTTGGGGAATTCCAGAAGCTTCTGCTGAGCCTCGGCCTTTGGCTGCGAGCGAAGAAAGCCGATGAAGAGCGTGCTGCCTTCCTTCCCCACCTCCGAAGCGGGGAACGCCTCATACGCTGCGATCCGTGCAAGCTCTGCCTCTAACCGGACAAACGTCACGACTTCGTAACCAAGCTCCTTTTCCAAAGCCTTCTCGATGCCTGATTCAAGGTTCTTCGCGTTCGTCTCTGAATCGAAAATCACATTCCCGCTCGCGATGAACGTCTCAACACTCGCAAGCCCGATCGCACGGAAAACAGCGCGTAGTTGCTCCATCTTCACCACGTGGCCGCCGACGTTGATGGCGCGCAGAAAAGCAATGTATCGCATCAGGCGGAGAGACGAATCAGCGTTCTGTATCACACGAATGGTAAGCGGCAGAAAGGCGATTCTCTTCGGCTTTAATGCCTGGGTTCGCCAATGCCTCGTGTCCGAGCGATCCGCCCATCGCGCATCTCGACTCGCTGCGGCGCCGCGGCTGCGACATCTTCGCTGTGCGTGACCACGAGCAAAGTAGTGCGACGTTCATGCCCGATACGGGTCAAAACTTCCAGCACCATCTGCGCGGACTTCGAGTCGAGATTGCCGGTGGGTTCGTCGGCGATGAGCAACGAAGGCTCGTGAATCAAGGCGCGCGCAATCGCGGTGCGTTGCTGCTCGCCCCCGCTGAGCTGATGGACAAAATGCCCGGCGCGTTCCGTCATCCCAACTACATCGAGGAGCGCGCGCGCGCGCCGTTCGATTTCGCCTAACGAGACACCCTGCAGCAGGAGCGGAAAGCCGACGTTTTCCAGCACGTTCATCGTCGGCAGCAGGTTGAAGAATTGGAAGACGATTCCGAGGCGATGTCTGCGGTAATTGGTCAACGCGGCGTCATCGCCGTTGTGTAATGCGACTTCATCCACGTAGATCTCGCCGCTTGTCGGCGTCTCAAGCCCGGCGATCAGATGCATGAGGGTGCTTTTCCCGCAGCCGCTCGGGCCGGTGATTGCGACGAATTCACCCGACCGGATCTCCAGCGAGACTTCGTCGACGGCATGCACGATTCGGTCGCCGCTCTTATAGTCGCGGCAGATGTTCCGGAGCGAGATCAAGCCTGTCTTATCCGCCAGCGCAAAGAGGCTCGCAAACGCGCCGCATCACTTCACGGTCGTGGCGGAAGCAGCGGATTATCTCGTGGTTGATAAGCCGCCATTTCTGCTCGTTCATCCGACAAAGCCCGGCCAGGCGCGGACACTCTGGGGAGAGTTGCGCGCCCTGCTCGCCTACGAACTCGCGAACGGCGGTCAAGTATCGCTCGTTAACCGGCTTGATCGCGAAACGAGCGGCCTTGTGCTCGTGGCGAAAACAGCGCAGGCAGCGCGGCAGTTCGGGATCGCGATGCAGGGTCAACGGATCGCGAAAGAGTATCTCGCGATCGTCTGGGGCTGGCCGGTATGGGAGAGGCAGGTTGTCGATCTGCCGCTGGCCCGACAGGGAGCGCACCGAGCCTCAGCGATTTACCTCAAGCAGGCCGTTCATCCGAAGGGCGCGACCGCGATCACCGAATTCGGCGTCGAGCACCGCTTCCGGCGCCACACCACAGCCGGGGAGAAATTCGCGCTCGTTCGCGCCATTCCGCGGACGGGAAGAACGCATCAGATTCGGGTGCATCTGGCGGCGGTTGGACATCCAATTGTCGGCGACAAGATCTACGGCCCCGATGAGCAGCTCTACCTGCGCTTTATCGAAACGGGATGGACACCGGAGCTTCAGCAACAGCTCTTGCTTGCACGACACGCTTTGCATTCGGCGAAGCTCGCGATCGACGGCATCGGCGAATGGACGAGCGGGCTGCCGCCAGATCTCGCACGCTTCGCCGGTCACTGACCAGCGATCACTTCGACGTTTTCGAAGCGGATCATTTTGCCGTCGAAGTTGTGCTCCATGGCAAGCTGAAGCCCGCCAAACGTCTGATACTTTTCCCACGTCCCGTGCATCATGGGTTCCGCCCCCGAACTGTAATCCCAAGAGCGCACGAGCTTCGTCTGCGGATCAACGTACAGAATGTATTGATCGCCGGGCGTGAGGCCGACTTGCTCGAAACTCATGCGCAACGTCTCGCAGCTGACGCCATCCATTTCCTTCGCGCCTTCGTAGGCCAGCTTCACGCCAGGATCCAGAACTTTCAGGGGCGCGAGCAGCCAATAAGAGTCGTTTGTCCAGCGCGCATAAGCTCCCTCGCTCGCCTCGTCTTCGGCTGGGGCCGCGAGCGTCACGGTGACGTCTTTGTCTTTCCACTTCACGTGATCCGTTCCTGCAAGGACGTCCCAATCGTGCTCAGCACTCGCGAGCCGATTCCCATCCTGCTCGACGACGAAGGTGAACCGCAAACGCTTCACGTTCGACCAGCTCTGGCCGCCGCTCGCTTTCCAAACGTCCTTTGCAAGCTGTTGCGCTTTGGCGTCGGCGTCTTGCCCGAAAGTGACGGCCGCGCTGGAGAAAAGAAGAACGAGCAGGAGCACTGATTTCATGGAACGATGCTGACAGGAGGCGGCGCGCATTGCAAACCGAGCCGCCCACCATATCGTAGCGCGCTCGAATGACTTTGCCGCGCCGCCTCGCTCTTCTTCTCGCCGGAATTCTCGGCCTGACAAGGCTCGCGCACGCCGGCAACGAAGCGGTGAGTCGGCCGCTGAATGGCTCGACCGAGCTCGTGGCGCCGAGCTTCGAAATCGCGGCGGAAACGTCCTACCTTCTGGGCTCGCTGGCGAATCCCAACAGCTATGAGGTTGCCGCTGGTTTCATTACAGCCCGGTGGCGTTGGGGCACGATCCAGCACGACACCTGGCTGCGCGGGTACAACCAGGTTTACTTCCTTGTCATGGGCGAGCCGATCTTGCGCGGCCCAGAGAGCTACTACTACGGAATATCCGCTGGTTTTCGTTACAATTTTCTCCAGCCCGCCGCGCGTCTTATGCCTTACGTTTCGGGCGGCGTCGGCCTCGGGTGGCTCGACAGTCACGCAGACGTGTTCGGCGCCCAAGGGCAGGATTTCACGTTCAACGTTCTGAGCGCGGTCGGGCTGTCTTATCAATTGAACGATCACGTGAAGATAAGCGCTGGTGCGCTTTATCAACACCTCTCGAACGGCGGGCAAACCGATCCCAATCCCAGTCTGAATCTGTTCGGGCCGCAGGTTGGCGTGACGTATTCGTTCTAAACGTGCCGCCGCCAGTAAGCTAGTACAATGTAACAAATGAAACTGCCTAACGCGCAGGAGCAGCTGGCGGGACGGGCGCTCTCCCGTGCACTTGCCAAGGGACGCCACAGCGGGCGTCCCTCAATCCAAGACAGTGTCAGAACCTTCTCTAACACTGCTCCAGGCTGCGCTCTCCTGAGTGGTTCGCCCCCCTTTGTTGAGGAGAGCAAAAATTCGAGCCGCTGAACGGATGCCATGGCGCAGCCGGAGGAAAACGTATTGGTCGTTAGGCGCAGTCTTTTCGACGAACTCGGCAGCTTTCACGGCCTCAACTTCCAACCGAAGAAATATCTTTCGGCTCTGCTCTCGCGCGGGAACAACTTCTTCCTCCCACGTTCCCAGGCGGAGAATGATCCCTCACACAAGCAGATCATCCCTTACGCGCTGATCGCGCATGGCGACAAGGTGCTGCATTACGTCCGGGGAAAGAAAGCGGGCGAGCAGCGTCTCGTTGCGAAAGGCTCGATCGGCATCGGCGGTCACCTGAACGACACTGACGAGTCGCTCTTCGCGTGGGACGAGAACGCCTATCGCGCCGGGGTGGAGCGTGAAGTGAACGAGGAGATCACGATCGGGAGCAGCTTCGACGATCAGATTGTGGCGCTGCTGAACGATGACACGACGGAAGTCGGCCGTGTGCATCTCGGAATCGTGCACGTGTTCCGGCTCGCCGAGCCGAAGGTTGCGAAACGGGAGGCGATGATCACGAATCTTTCCTTCCTCAGTGGCGAAGAACTCGTGAGCCATCGGGACACGCTCGAGACATGGTCGCAGCTTTGCGTTGATTCGTTAGACCGTCTTCTCGCCTAGCGTCCAGTTTCGGTTGAAAATTCGAGTGATAGTGTGGGTGACCACGCGTCATTCGTAGAGCTTCGCTGTGATTGTTGTAGCCGGGGGCTTCAACCCCGGCGCGAGACAAGGTTAGACCAGCCGGGGTCAGCGCCCCCGGATACAACTGCCCGCGATTAGTAGCGCGGGCGCCCACCCCAGAGCACGTCGCCATTGCGGATCACAACGCGATACTTCTGCTTCCCCGTGGGAGCGCCAAACTGATTTCGCGCGTTCACCTTGAAATCGACGACGTACCCGATGAATCGCTGACCCTTCTGGGTCTTGTATTCGCCCGGCTTCGGCGCATCGGTCCAGTCCAAGACGGCGCTGGGCGCATCAGCGAGTTTCGTTTCCAACCAACGCTGAATAATTTCCTTGTACGCCATCGGGTATTCGCCGTAAACTTTGGGGTCACCCGTGACGGGGGCGACTTCGATCTCCGTCTGCGGCCGAGCAGCGCCAAGCGTGGTAAAGCCTATCCAGCAGCCGAGAAGAATTACAGCAAGCCTCATGTCTCAATGTAGGGCGCTGCAGTCGCTTTCAAGCTGGAAAAAGCGGTCTCACGCGAACGGGGACGAATGTTCGCGGGGCCAGTGCGAGCCCCGGCAATCTGGCGGGTCGCGGTTGGTCGTCGCAACTCGGCTTGCGGTAGGAGACGCGTCGCCTGGAAGGACAATAGAGCATCCTGAAAGAAATATTTTTTCGCGACAGTTGTAGCCGGGGCGTCAACCCCGGCTCGGGCAGCGCGTCGCTCTCGCCTCGCACCCCCGGCCGGGGTCAGCGCCCCCAGCTACAACTGGCGCGGAGAGACGGAGCTCGCAGGATGCGCCGCCCTTACGGACGCTCGTCGATCGGCACCACTTTCTTGCCGACAGGCTCCCCGATGTATTCGCTCAACGGACGGAACAGGCGGTTGTCCTCCAGTTGCTCGAGGATGTGCGCGCACCACCCGGAAGTCCGCGCAATCGTGAAGACGGGCGTGAAGAGATCGGTCGGGATGCCTAACGAGTAATAGACGGTGGCCGAGTAAAAGTCGACGTTCGCGTTCAGGTTCTTCTTCTCCTTCATCAAATGCGCGATCCGTTCCGACATCCTGATCCACTTCGGATCGCCGAGCTTCTCGCTCAGCTTGATCGCCATCCTCTGCAGATGTGGCGCGCGCGGATCGAGCGTCTTATAGACCCGGTG
>JACCTI010000212.1 GCA_013812515.1 Chthoniobacterales bacterium | reverse complement strand
GTGAAATCGATGATTTCGCAATCCTAAGTCTGGCGCGTCTGCCAATTTCGCCACCCTGGCTCAGCTCATTTAGGAGGCTAACTAGATATGGAATGGATGAAGTCGGAAGCCGTACGCCCGGTCAGCAAAACCTTGGCCCTCGCTGGTTGCGCAGAATTCGGCATCTGGAAGTGCCATTCCGGGGGCAGTTTATTCCCGCTCGCGATTCCCGCAATCGCAGAGTGCCCCGGTTGGTGGGTAGGTCGGGCGGCGATGGTCCAGGGCAGCAGTTGGCGGCCGTCCACCTAAGGGAGGGCAGCTTTGCCCTTCCCCAATATTCGCTATTCAAGAACCTCGTCTCAGGATCTTTCTCGCCGGCTGGAAAGAGCGCGACCTCAGCGCAATTACTTGCTTCGCACATGGGCTAGATTCGCGGCTCATGCCTGGCCAATGTGGCCGTAGAATAGCCCTTGGGGATCATACCGCCGCCGAATCGTCTGTAGCCGTTCCCAGACACCCGGCGCAAGCGATTCAGCCGCGCGCGTGGGCGAAGCGAGAAGATCAGTCTCTCCCATGTAGTGCCCGCGCGTGATCGGCTCGAGTGACTTCAGCGTCTCCCGGTGCCACCGTTCGTTAGCTTCGTCTTCTGCCGCGTTGTCCCAAACGCTGTAACAGCCGACGTAGAGCGGGGCGGCCATGGAGTAAGCCATTTCCGGGGCCGAGGGATCTATGGTTGGAGGTGGGGTCACGGCCACAAGAATTTCGCTCTTCAGCGATGGGGCTTGTGCTAACCGATCGCGCAATCCGCTCAGCACGGGCGTGGGATCGGCGTCCGACCAGATAATCCCCACGTCGTAGCGATGCCCCTCAGGAAAAACGGCCGCTTCGATGGCGAACAGATCGTCGAAGGAAACGGGAGTGTTGACCTGCCGTACAAGCGCCTGGTCGAGCACGGGACATGTATCGAGCGCCGCAAGCGCAGCGGCCGTCTCCGCCGCCGAGTCGCCATAGGCCAAGGGCCAGAGGGTAAGGTATCGTTGGGGGCGACCACCGAGTTGGCGAGCAACACGTGGAGGTGGCAGCGCTAGCAGCAGGAGCTGCTCCACTGAACTCGGCAGCGAAGGTACCAGTTCCGCCAGCCACGGCACAATCCCCTCGATCAGCTCTAATGGATACACGTAGAGGCACTGCATAATCACCTTCGGCGCGGGGTAGAGCCGAAGGTGATAACGGAGAATCACCCCTGGGAAGCCTGGGCCGCCGCCGCGCGCAGCCCACAACAAATCCGAGTTATGCTGTGCGTCGGCCGTAATCAGCTCGCCATCCGCATTCACCAGGTCAATAGCTAAAACGTTCGAGCAAGCGATTCCCCAGCCGCCTTGGTTCCAGCCTTGACCACCGGCCAACAGGTATCCGCCGATCGCAACCGTAGGACAATGTCCTGCCGGGAAAGCGAGTTCGTGCTGCGCCAGAGCGGCGACCAATT
Source organism: Chthoniobacterales bacterium (assembly GCA_013812515.1). Classification (GTDB taxonomy): domain Bacteria; phylum Verrucomicrobiota; class Verrucomicrobiia; order Chthoniobacterales; family UBA10450; genus JACCTI01. The sequence continues at coordinate 630 of JACCTI010000212.1, read as the reverse complement.
CGGTGTTCTTGATCGCCGGTTGAGCGACAGCTGTTCGAGCCGCCACGTCAACTGTCACGCCGTTAAGTCGCGACAGGTCGATCAGCATTCCACCATCGCGCAACGAGGTACCGATCCAGCTATGGCCGCCTGCGCGGACGGCGATGCGCAGCCCGCGCGAGCGCGCGAGCTTAACGGCGTCGACCACATCGGCGTCAGACGTTACCGAAACGATGACGTCGGGAAACCGGTTGGGAATGCGCTCGTTCCAAACCATGCGGCGTCGCGTCGCCTCATAGTCGGGATCAGTCCGCCACACTATTGGCATCAGTGGCTTCTGGTTAGAGGAAAAAACACCCGCCGTTCAAGCCTTCTTATACGCACGTTTCCATTGCTCCAGGTTCATCGACATTGCGATCGTCGCCGCAAGCCACCATGCCAAATAGCAGCATTACCGCCTGCTCAAGGTGCCTGGCTGAGCGTTATACCGGTAGGTTCAATACTGAACTTTGTCTGGCTTAGCCTTGTATTCTTTCCAAACGACCACGGCCTCTTCGCGAAGCATTTGCGTGAGTTTTATGGAACGCTGCTCCTTGGGAAGGGCTAGTTGCTCGTAGATCGGGCGGTCATCGAAATTGCCGTATTCAAACG
>JACCTI010000203.1 GCA_013812515.1 Chthoniobacterales bacterium | reverse complement strand
CGACATCGCGCAACGGGTCATGGATTGTGGCGATGCCGGCCACATTCTGCTCTCGAAGCACGTCGCGGACGACCTCGCGCCCTATCAGCGTTGGAATCGTCATCTTCATGATCTCGGAGAATGCAATGTGAAGCATGGGCGAAAGCTTTCACTGGTGAATTTCCATACCGGCGAGTTGGGCAATCCCGAGCTGCCGAAGAAACTTGCGCATGCGTACCGAGCTGGATCCGCGAACCGCTTCCGTGCGTACCGGAATCTTGCGCTGCTCGCGGGAGGAGCACTCGCGGTCCTCGGCCTGATTCTTCTGTTTCAATACGGTTCAGCTCGACGAGCCGGACTGCCCGGAACAGCGGCCCCGGAGAAGAGTATCGCGGTTCTGCCGTTCAAGAATCTCTCGAACGAGAAGGAGAACGCGTACTTCACCGACGGTATGCAGGATGAGATCCTCACTGCGCTCGCAAAGGTCGGCGATCTAAAGGTGATTAGCCGCACGAGCGTGATGCAGTACGAGACGGCGAAGCGAAACTTGCCGGTGATCGGTCGGTCATTGAACGTCGCCCACATACTGGAAGGAAGCGTGCAGCGTTCCGCAAATCGCGTCCGCGTGATCGCGCAGTTAGTTGACGCCCGCACCGAGGCTCATCTCTGGGCGGGCACGTATGATCGTGATCTGGCTGACGTCTTCGCGATTCAAAGTGAGATCGCCACGACGATCGCAAACCAGCTGCATGCAAAACTTTCCCCGGCCGAGAAGGCGGCCATCGAACAGCGCCCTACCACCGACCTCGCTGCCTACGACCTCTATATGCGCGCAAAAGTGCTTTTGAATGGCACGACCTTCTCCAGTTCCGCGAAAGACAAATACCTCGAAGCGGTGGAGCTGCTTGATACGGCCGTGGCGCGTGATCCTGGGTTTTTCCTCGCCTACTACCAGCTGGCTTACGCGCACATTCGCGTTTACTTCTTCGGCTACGACCACACGCCGGAGCGTCTCGCGCTCGCGGAGAGCGCGGTTAAAACAGCCCTCCGCCTGCGGCCGGATTCCGGGGAAGCGCACCTCGCCCTGGCGCAACATCTTTACCGCGGATACAGGGACTACGGCCGCGCGCGCCAGGAACTTGCGATCGCGAAGAAGGTGTTGCCTAACGACCCGCTGGTCTACGAGCTGACCGGATACATTGACCGTCGACAGGGTGATTGGGAAGGCTCCACGCGAAATCTACAGCAGGCACTCGAGCTCGACCCGCGCAATCTTTTCATCCTGCAGCAGATATCGATCAGCTATCAGAAGCTCCGGCGATTCGCGGAAGAAGCCGCCACTCTGGATCGTGCGCTCGAGTTGGTGCCAAAAGATATTGATACGAGAATCGCACGCGCCGAAGTGGATCTCGACTGGCGAGCGGATACACAGCCTTTGACTGCGATGATTGCAACGGTTCTGAAAGAGAATCCGAACGCCATCGAGAGCATCGCGGAGAGTTGGTTTCTCACGTCTCTCTGCACGCGCGATTCCGTGGCGATGGAGCGCGCGCTGGCTGCGTTTAGCCCAAACGGCATCAATATCGACGGCATCATTCTTCCCCATGCCTTCTGCGAAGGACTGGCCGCACGCGCGCGCGGCGACAGCGCGACGGCCCTGAAGGCTTTCACCAGCGCGCGGGCAGGCCTGGAGCCCGTCGTTCGGGAGCAGCCTGATTATGCGCAAGCCCTCTGCGTCCTCGGCATGACGGACGCCGGCCTGGGCCGGAAAGAGGATGCGCTGCGCGAAGGCCGCCGCGCGGTCGAACTCCTTCCCGTGGCGCAGGATTCCGTGAATGGGCCGCACATGATCACCTTTCTCGCGGTGATTTACGCCTGGACGGGTGAGAAGGAGTTGGCCTTCGAGCAGCTCCGAGCCGCCGCGAAACTGCCAGGCGATCTCAGCTACGGCCAACTCCGGCTCAGCCCCTATTGGGATCCGCTACGCGGCGATCCGCGTTTCGAGGAAATCGTTGCGAGTCTCGCACCGAAGCCATAGCCGAGGACGGGTCCTTTTAATCCCCAGGATCGCCGGCGAAGCCTTGGTCATCTATGCGCAAGGCTCGGTATCGGCATGACGGCCACGCCTGCTGAGAGGACGCGTGGAGCGACGAGTTCGCCAAGGGCCGACTCTGCGCGCCAACGATCCACCAGGGCCATCGGCGTCTACCGATGCTGCCAAAGGCGTCGTAACCTTTCGGTAAATAAAGACGCTTTCCGTCAAACTGCCCGCTGCACTTGCCAGTTGGGTGGTCAACCAATCCAGGGAGCTGGGCCGCACAGGATCCGACCTTGTGCGACACGCATTGGAAGAGCAGCGGAAGGGAAAGGCCGGCCGGCCACCTGTCATGATCTGATGAAGGATTTCTGCGGTACTTTTAGTGGGCCGCCGGACCTTTCCACCAATCCGAAGTACATGCGCGACTACGGGGAATGACGGTAACCTTGCTCGATGCGGAGCCGCTGGTTGCTTATTTGAATGATCGCGCCAAGTGGCACAGTTGGGCCGTGAAGCAGTTCTCCGGTCTGCCGCCTCCGCTCGTCTCGTGCGAAGCTGCCTTAAGCGAAGCTTGTTTTCTCACCTGCCGAAATGGTGGCGAGCCCGCCGATGTTCTGCAGATGCTGCGGCGCCGAGCATTTGAAGTCGAGTTCGAACTTTAAAACGGAGGCTCCCGCAGTGGAGATCTTGATGCGACGCTACGCAGACACGCCCATGTCGCTGGCGGATGCTTGCCTGGTCCGACTAAGTGAATTGCACGGCGAGTTGCCGCGTCTTCACCCTTGATAACGACTTCACGCGTTATCGCCGTCACGCCCGTCAGTTGATCCCACTGCTGGCGCCGTGGTGATCCGACACGCACCGCTGCTGACAGAAGTCGCTAGAACTTTTTGTTCAGGCCTACGTAGTAGTAGCGGCCGCGGAGGGAATAGAGGGAGGTGTCGTAGTTGTCGTTGAAGGCCCCGGCGTTGAAAGGCGGAGCTTCGTCGAAGACGTTGTTCACGCCGACGCGGATCGTGGTGTTATCGAGCCAGCGCTGCCAGGCGCGCGGAGGAAGAGCGGCGCTCGTCGCGTTCTTGCCGTTCCTCGTCAATTCCGCATTTGGCTCCGCCTTCGGGGCCCGATAGGTATAGGAGATCTGCGAATCGAGCGTGACGTATGCTTTCACGTCGCGGCTACGGGTAAATTGCGGGTTCCCAGGATTAGGCTGCTGTCCGAGTTCATCGAGGACAAGTTCGCTCCCGTTGAGAGCGCCACCGAAATCCTGGTAATCGCCGATATAGTTTATCGTGTTGACGAAATTAAACGCTCCATAGGCCCATTCGGTCTGGAGATAACCCTTATTGTAAGGGAGGCTGCCTGGAACAAGCGGAGACGCATTCTGGAATTGACCGAGCAAATTCGTGAAGGCAAAACCGGTCACCACCTGTGCGTTGAATCGCAGGAGATGATTGTAGGCTAGAGCGATCGTGAACTTTCCGAAATTCGTAGTCGGAATCTCGTAGATGGCGGTAATATCAATGCCTTCGACGGCTTTCCGGGCGGCATTGAACGGGGTCTCCAGGACCGACTGAAGCGCGCCACTTGCGTCGCGCACGATGCGATCCGCAAACGAGCCGTTGGCCGCATTCTGAAGGACGACGAACTGCGCCACGTCGCCACCGCTGACGATAATGCCTTCCGAGTTTAACTGATAGTAGTCGGCGGTGATGGTTAAATTTGGGATTTGCCGGGGAGTAAAGACCAACCCCGCGCTGTAGTTGTCGGTGCGCTCCGGTTGAAGGTCGATGGAGCCGCCAATCGTGTCACCGGCTTCTGGCTGCACCACTTCCGGTCCACCGGGAGCGAGAGGATCGAAGAGGTCAGGAAAATTTGCGTTTTCAAATTGCGGGGTGAAGAACTCGTCAGAGCTCGGCGCGCGGAACGATCGGCTGTAAGATGCGCGGAGGGTCAGGTCTTTGAACGGTGCGTAGCGCACCGCGAATTTCGGGACGTCGGTTTTCAGGATGATTTGCGTGTCTCTCGTGCCATCGGCCGGATCAGCCCCGCGAATGTCAAAGTGTTCGTAGCGCCAGGCGAAGGTAAAATCTAAGTTGTGAACGCCCGGGATATTCATCGTGGAAGAAACCAACGGAATGTTCAGCTCGAGGAACGCGGCAGAGACGTCCTGCTGGGTGTCGAAAGCCGGAGCGGCATTGAATCCGAGCTGGTCGCCCGCGACGAGAATGGGATCGGGCACCTGCGATAACTCCTGGTGACGGAAGTCGAAACCCACCACGAAATTCATGCCACCCTGCGGCAGCCCGGTGAAGACACGCCCGCCGAGCTTGCCATCCCAGAGTTGCTCCTGCGTCTCGAACTTGCTTTCCGCTACGTAGCTGGCGGCCTGCAGCGCCGCGACATTGTCGTAGGTGAAGCCGTTTAGGGTGCCCTGCTTCGGCGCGTTGATGCCGAGAAACGGATTGAACCGCCCGTCGGCGACGGCCTCCGCGATGAGAGAGAATTGTTGATCGCCGGAGTCCCTCTCCAGCAGATTGTTTTCATCATACACGTAGCCCAGTTCCCAGAAGTAATCCTTCGCGAACTCGCCTTTGAGGCCCACGATGAAATGGTAGAAATCGCTCTCGAAGAAACTTCGGCGATTGCCGA
>JACCTI010000185.1 GCA_013812515.1 Chthoniobacterales bacterium | reverse complement strand
GATCCGCAGGGCGAGTTCAAAGGTAAGAACATTCTCATCCAGCGACATGATGTCGGTGAGACGGCGAAGAAGTTCGACCTAACGAACGAGAAGGTCGAGCAGCTCCTGACCGAGAGCCGCAAAATCCTTTTCGACGCTCGCGCGAAACGGCCGCGCCCCCATCTTGACGATAAGGTCCTGACCGCTTGGAACGGTCTGATGATCTCGGCGTTCGCACGCGCGTCGCAGGTGCTCGACGACCCTGCTTACCTCGAAGCGGCGAACAAGGCCGCCGATTTCATTCAGCAGAAACTCTATCGCGACGACACCAGCACGCTGCTGCGCAGTTATCGGCAAGGCGCGAGTGACGTGAACGGCTTCGCGAGTGACTACGCGTTTCTCATTCAGGGCCTGCTCGACCTTTACGAAGCGTCGTTCGATGTCGGCCGAATTGAATGGGCGACGAAGTTGCAGCAGCGGCAGGACGAGCTGTTTGGCGATGCAAAATCAGGCGGCTACTTCAGCACGACCGGCTCCGACGCAAACGTGCTACTGCGCATGAAGGAAGCCGACGACATGGCAGAGCCGTCGCCAAACTCCATCACGGCGCTGAATCTTCTGCGCATCGGCTACATGCTTGATCAAAACGACGCGCGGCAACGTGCGGAGCAGACGATTGCCGCGTTCGCGAAGCAACTCGAAAGCGCGCCATCATCAATGCCGCAGATGCTTATTGCGCTGTCCTGGTCACGTTCCAAACCGAAACAGGTCGTCATCGCCGGTAAAGTTGATGACGCCGCCACGCAGGCCATACTGCGCGAGATGCATCGGCATTTCGTGCCGCATCGGGTTCTTATTCTCGCCGATGGCGGCGCGGGTCAGCGGTTCTTCGGCGATCGCGTCGAATTCATGAAAAGCGTGACGAAGATCGACAATCAACCGACCGCGTACGTCTGCGAGAATTTCGTCTGCCAGCTTCCCACGACTGATGTGAAAACCTTCGCCAATCTGTTGACGCGTCGCAATGAGGCCGGCAAAGCCTCAGACGAAACGTCGCGATGAGTTACCTGCGCTCGCTAAATGCCGACGCGGTGCTGCTCTATCAACCAGTCCGCAGGGCGAAACGCGCTGACTAGGATTCATGTCTCGTCGTGATTCCGACCCTGAATGAGGCAATGATCACGGAGGTAATTGAAAACTTGCGTCGTGAAGAATTTTTTCGCATCCGCGTGACACAGCTTTCGTTGTCGAATAACCAACTCAACAGGTTTTTTTGCTTCTCGGTGCTGTTTCCGCGCTTAGCGGCATTTTAACGATCGGGAATCAGCGCTCATCGTTCCGCCTCTCATCATCGTGTTGATTATCAAACCACAGAAAACCGTAGTCGGCTTGCTCACGTTCGGCATCGTTTGTCTCGCGGTGTGCGCGTCGGAAGGAGCCGCGACTAAAAACGGCTTTGATCTTTTAAACGCGATCATCCCCCGCGCCGAAATTCTGCCCGGCGGACCGCCGCGCGACGGCATTCCCGCGATTGATCATCCGCGTTTTGTGAAACCGAACGAGGCAAATTTTTTGCGGGACGAGGATCGCGTCCTCAGCGTCAAGATCGACAATGAGACGCGCGCCTATCCGCTGCGGATTTTGGCCTGGCACGAAATTGTCAACGACGAAATCGGTGACCGCGCGATTGCCGTGACTTATTGTCCACTGTGCGGCACGGGCATGGTTTTCGATCGACAAATCAAAGGTCGTAAACTTTCGTTTGGCGTATCCGGGCTGCTCTATCAAAGCGACGTGCTCATGTACGATCGCGAGACGGAGAGTCTTTGGTCGCAGCTCGCGATGAAGGCAGTGAGCGGGGCGCAAGCGGGCGCCGAGCTGCACTGGATTTCCTCCGAGCACATGACGTGGCGCGCCTGGCGCGAGGCGCATCCCGAGGGCAAAGTGCTTTCCACACAGACCGGTTACGCTCGCGACTACAGCGCTCAGGCGTATGCGAGTTACGAGCATTCCAACGAAACGATGTTTCCGGTGAAATGGAGCCGGCAGGAGTTGTCGAAGAAAACCTGGGTAGTCGGCATCGTGATCAATAGCCACGCTAAAGCGTACGCGCTCGACGATTTAACGAAGGAGAAACGCCTGCAAGACAATGTCGGCGGCGAGCAGATCGAAATCGCTTATGATCTGGAGCGACGCAGCCCTACGGTCGCGAATAAACAAACGAGCGAGCCCATTCCGTACACGATGGCCTTTTGGTTTGCGTGGCAGGCATTTTATCCGCATACAGAACTGTATCGGCATTGTAGCGCGTCTCCTCTCCGATATTCGCGATGCGGAGGTGCGTTTTCATACCGTGCAGCAGCTCGGCCATCTCCTGCAGATCGAGGAGGACGACGTCCTGCATGACGCAAAGGCTTTTCTCGGTCTCGAGCTCGATAGTTTTCTCGCGGCGTTTTCCGATTGGAAGGAGACAGCGGAGAGCGGGCTGACTAAACTGCGCCGGCAGATGACGAACTGGCAGGTTGACTCCCTGAGCTGCAGGCAGGTGCGCCGGACTGTGCAGAAAGCCTACCAGCGCGGACGAAAAATTTTGCGTGCGCAAGCGAGAGGCCGACGGCCGAGAGCTTTCACACTTTCCGGAAACGCGCGAAGGAACTGATGTATCAACTGCGCATTCTCGCGCCATTGCATCCCTTGCTCCTTCAGCAGCAGGTGAACTATTTAGAGGTCCTGACGGAACATCTCGGCAACGCGCACGACCTTGCGTTTCTGGAGCAGCGGCTGATCAAACACAGCCGCAAAGGCAAGGCCGACCGAGCGG
>JACCTI010000177.1 GCA_013812515.1 Chthoniobacterales bacterium | reverse complement strand
CGGGAATGACCCCTGACGCTACGCTCGTTGAGTGCGCCGGGAGACGATCGACGGGCTGTGCTTATGGCGATAACTCTTCGGACGTTCGCAGACAGCGATCTCGACGCCCTCTTTACCTGGGAGAGCGATCCTCGTGCGGTCCAGATGGCGGCGTTCACGCGGGCGAATCCCTCCGACCGTAGCGCGTTCGACGCCCACTACGAGCGCGTCCGCAGCGACCCTTCAAACAAGCTGCTAGCGATCGATGATGACGGAGAATTCGTGGGGACGGTAGGCAGCTTCACGATGGAGGGAGAACGCGAGGTCACGTACTGGATCGCACCGGCGCGATGGGGTCAAGGGCTCGCGTCACAGGCCCTCCGTGCGTTCCTTGCGATCGAATCGACCAGACCCCTTAATGGTCGCGTAGCTAGTCACAATGCCGCATCGGCGAAGGTACTTGCTCGAGCGGGCTTCGTCGAGGTGGGCTCCGAAACGTCGTTCGCGCCAGGAGTTGGCGCCGAGGTCGTCGAGCGCATCTATCGACTCGATCGATAGACAGCGCGGCTCAGGAAAGCAGCGACCGGCAGGTCAAGCAGCGGACGGGCGCGTCGGACGACAACGTCACGCGTCACGCGCTGCGACCGCCGAGCCGGATCTCCAGTCCCTCGCCTCGGAGAGCGAGTCGCCGGTGACGACCGCGTTGATCGACGGCAGCCAGAAGAGATCGTTGTCCTCACGGCCCGGATACGCGCTGAATACCGGCCTGTTCCGACAGCTCTGCCTGACAGAACCCCAGTCGGTTTTACGTGGCGACCCTAGAGGGGAATCCCTAAGATCCGATTCATATCGAGGTCGACGGACGGCACGTCGACGGGATACCGACGTCCGTCCACTGGACGGGAAGGAGCAGAGACAACTGTGGGCTATCGAGTTGCGACAGTCGATGAGTTGCAGGACATTCCCTACCGGGAGGACACGCACATGCGGCCCGTGCGACACCACCTGGGGATCACAGCGTTCGGGACGAACGCCTGGACGAGCACCAAGGAGGGCGACCGGCTCATGCCCGAGCACGCAGAGGACGAGGGCATCGAGGAGCTGTACGTCGTACTCCGCGGACGGGCGCGTTTCGAGATCGACGGCGACACTGTCGACGCGCCCGCAGGAGCGCTCGTGTTCGTCGGACCGGAGACAAGCCGGACAGCCTTCGCGGTTGAGCCCGAGACGACCGTGCTCGCGGTGGGTAGCAAGATAGGGCAGCCCTACGAGGTCGGCGGTTGGGAGGTTTGGGCCGAGTTCCATCCCGCGTACGAGGCCGGCGACTACGAGGGCGTGATCGAGCGGGGTCGCAGCACCCTCGAGACGGCCGGCTACGCGACGCCGCTCTACAACCTCGCTTGCTGCGAGGCACAGACCGGCCGGACCGAGGACGCAATCGCTCATCTTCGGGACGCCTTCGAGCGGCGGCCCAGCCTTCGCGAACTGTCCAAGCAGGACACCGACTTCGACCCGCTCCGAAACGAACCTGCGTTCCGCGAGCTCGTCGGCGAGCCCATCGCCCCGATGACCGGATGAGTACGCCGACCGCAATCCTCAACGAGTTCTAACGGGTCCGCTTCCCAGACCACAGCATCACGACCTGCGCCAGTGTTCTCCAATGACGCCAGAGCGGTTGTCCGCTTCGCTGGTGTGCCCGAGCCTCCGCGCGGCGGTACATTCGTCGCGTGCCGACATCGAGATCACGCGAGTTGCGGGACGTCGCGGAGCGGATCACTACGGCGCTCCCCTCTGTTGTTGAAGAGGTCGTTCTGACGGGGAGCGTTTCGCGGGGCGTCGCAGACGAGATTTCGGACATCGAGATGCTTTTCGTTACGACGACGCGGCTCGATCTTGCCGAGTGCTTCGACCACGCCAGCAGGCTGGGTCTAGTTGATCTCGACACATGGGGCCTCCAGGCAACGGAGGTCTCGCGTGTCTTCGGCTACTACGAAGGAATCCCCATCGAAACAATCTGGTGGTCCCGCGACTTTGCAGAGGCGTCTGTCGCCGCGCTTCTTTCGGGCGAGCAATCCACGTCGGCTGAGGCCATCGCGAGCGGCATCGCTCTGCGTACGGCTGGGTTGTTAGAGACGTGGCAACAGCGACTGCGGGTCTATCCCGATGTGGTCGCGGCGGTACGGATCGAGGAGGCGGCACAAGCATGGGGCGGCTTTCATCCCACGGGGTTCCTGACGCTTGCCAGGCCGGGGGAGCGGCTTGCGCTCATCGAGTACCTCTATCTCGACT
>JACCTI010000133.1 GCA_013812515.1 Chthoniobacterales bacterium | reverse complement strand
CGCGTCTGCGTTGGCCAAATGCGGGTGAGGTTGCGTTCCGCTGGTCAGGTCAAGTCATGGAACCAGTGGACGGCCTGGGGTTCATTGGCCGGAATCCCGCGGACGAAGAGAACGTCTATATCGCCACGGGCGATTCGGGGAACGGCATGACGCACGGCACGATCGCGGGCATTCTCATCCCGGATTCGATCCTGGGCCGCGAGAATCCGTGGGCGACTTTGTACGACCCGTCGCGTAAAAGCCTGAAAGCGGGTGGCGATTTCGTGCACGAGAACATCAACGTCGCCGCACAATATCGCGACTTCCTGACAGGTGGGGATGTCTCGTCCGCGGACGAGATCAAGCCGGGGGAGGGCGCCGTGTTGCGTCACGGTTTGCGGAAGACCGCCGCCTATCGCGACCCCTCCGGTGTGCTCCACGAAATGACAGCGATCTGTCCACATCTGAAATGCATCGTGCACTGGAATGGGAACGAGAAGACTTGGGACTGCCCGTGCCATGGTTCGCGCTTCGATTGCATGGGCCACGTGATGAATGGCCCGTCGGTGCATGATCTTGAGCCGCTGGCTGGTTGATCATTCTCGTCTCAGTCAAGGAGAGGAGACGATTACGAGCGCGAGCGGGAGCACGAATGGGAAGATGGGCTGATGCACGTCGACGGGTTCCGCGAGTATTGCCTCCGCAAACCGGGAGCGACGGAAAGTACCCCGTTCGGCGAGGATAACCTCGTCTTCAAAGTGGGCGGGAAGATGTTCGCGTTACTGGCGCTCGACGAGATTCCGGCGGCCTGCAATCTAAAGTGTGATCCAGATCTGGCGTTGGAGCTGCGCGATCGCTACGAGCAGGTGCGCCCGGGTTATCACATGAGCAAAAAACATTGGAACACCGTCGAGCTGGGCACCGGGCTCTCTGATCTGGAAGTGCGCAAGATGATCGACCACTCGTATGAACTGGTCGTGAAAGGTTTGCCGAAAAAGAAGCGCACGCGGCTGGGCGGTCTGTAAGGAGGGCGACACTCCTTTCGCCTCATAATGTGGGAGGGGCCTCAGCGCCCCGACTGCTATTGGATCTCGATGCGTCTTTTTCCCCGGGACCATCCAGTCGGGGCAGTGAGGCCCCTCCCACTTTACCTATGGCAACAGAGGTTCGCCGCCCCGCAGATTACCTCACGGAGCGCAACTGCACTTCGCCAATCTCCAATTGCAGCGCATCGTGCGCGACGCCAAGAAAGCTGTCCGGCGGATCAGTTAGCGCGACATCAAGTGCGCCTGTATTGTTGCTCGGTGCGACGAGATCTTCTCGTGCCAGGAGCTGCTGGACTGCGCCCGCGCAATTTTCCGCCGAATCGACCAACGTGACGGCGTCGCCTAATAACCGACCGATGGCCGGGCGGAGCAGAGGATAATGCGTGCAGCCGAGCACCAGCGTATCGACTCCGTCATCGAGCAACGGCTCGAGATATTGCATTAGAATTTGATCCGTAATTCCGCTCTCGAGCCACCCTTCTTCAATTAAGGGAACGAGCAGCGGACAAGCTCGCGCCACCACGCGAACGTCGGGATTGAGCTCCGCGATCGCGCGTTCATAAGCCCCGCTCTTAATCGTGGCGCGTGTGCCGATCACGCCGATATGACCATTGCGCGTCGCAGCCACGGCGGCTCGCGCGCCCGGTGCGATCACGCCGGTGACCGTGATCGGCAGTCGCTCTTCCAGCACTGGCAGCGCAAGGGCGGAGGCGGTGTTGCAGGCCACGACGATCGTTTTGGCATTCATTTCCAGGAGAATCGATGCGATCTCGAGGCTGTAACGCTGCACGGTGCTGGCGCTCTTCCCGCCATACGGAACACGGGCCGTGTCGCCCAGATAGCAGATGGACTCGTTAGGCAAGAGCTTGCGTAATGCGCTCACCACCGTGAGTCCCCCAATCCCGGAATCGAAAACGCCGATGGGCCGGGCATCACCGCTTCGCGCGGACCTCGCGCGCTCGACATTCTTGGCCGCGGCAGATTTGGATCGGTCCTCGGATTTCGACCCCTCACCTGCCTTTTCAGCATGCGGCGGTTCGCGCGGGGAAACTGAATGCCGCGGAAGATTCTTGCGCTGCGCAGAAGAAGTCGTTTTCCGTGAAGTCACTGAAGGGGTGGAATCTTGGCACATTTCAGAAGGGGAGGTAACCACGCCCGTGCTGCCTAATCGCGTTCCACTCAGTTGGACATACGCTGGTTGAAAGCAGGGCGGCCGAAAACAATGCGCCGAGTGTCTTCGGGGCGTTTCTCATAGGCGGGGAAAGCTGGTCGCGGCGTGCTGGCGTCGCAAGTCGCGCGCTCCGGTTTTCATTTTGCTTTCGACGCGCGCGCTTCGATGCTGCCGCGGTGTCCGAGCTTTC
>JACCTI010000129.1 GCA_013812515.1 Chthoniobacterales bacterium | reverse complement strand
CCGAGCGCGAGATAGTTTTCAACCGTCGATGAACTGGTGAACGTGATCAGATCAGCCCCCTCAGCAAGCAAGCGCCGCCGCGCCCCATCGTCATCGCGCGTTTCCGGCACAGTTCGATATGCGAAACCTTCATCTACGATTCCACCCATGGCAGAGAGTTCCTTGGGAAGCACGTCGCGCGCCTTTTCCGCCCGGGCGAGGAGAATCCGGAGGTTTTCCACGCCGCCGAGTTTCTTGAACTCGCGCACGAGTGCTTCCGCAACAAACTGCTCCGGCTGCAGATCGACATGGAGGTGGAAATGTTCGATCCGCTGCGCCGTCGCCGGGCCGATCGCCGCGATCTTCGCGCCGCCAATCTCCCGGGCGTCGTCGTACAATCTGTAAAAAAGCTCAAAAAACTTCTCCACCCCGTTGGGACTGGTGAAGATGATCCAATCGTAGGCGTGCGCGTCTTGCACGAGCTCGGCGAACGCGCGCAGATCCGTCGGCGGCTCGATCCGAATTGTCGGCAACTCGATCACGTCCGCACCCAGTACGCGCAATTGCGCCGTCAGCACGCCCGCTTGCGTGCGGGTGCGTGTGACGACGACCCGTTTTCCTGCGAGCGGTCGGCCTTCAAACCAATTCAGCTCATCGCGCAGCTTCACCACTTCGCCAAAGACGGCGACGGCGGGCGCTTCGAAACCTGTGTTCGCAACGCGCTCCGCAATGTCTTGTAATTGCCCCACGAGTGTCTCCTGCCGGGCGGTGGTCGCCCAACGCACCAGCGCGACAGGCAGGTCGGGTCGCACGCCATTCGCCAGCATTTCCTTGCTGATCGCGGCGATCCGCTCGACGCCCATCAACATCACCTGCGTTCCGCCAAGCTGCGCGAGCGCGGAGAAATCGATTGAGCTCTCGCTCTTCGCCGGATCTTCGTGGCCAGTGAAAAACGTAACGTGCGAATTGCTCCCACGATGCGTCACCGGAATGCCCGCATAGGCAGGACCTGCGATGGCCGACGTTACACCTGGAACGATTTCGAAATCGACGCCCGTCCGGGCCAGCGCCTGCGCTTCTTCTCCTCCGCGGCCGAACAAAAATGGATCGCCGCCTTTCAACCTAACGACCCGTTTTCCCTCGCCTGCTTTCTGCACGAGCAACTTGTTGATCTCTTCCTGGGAAAGCGTGTGCGCGCCCGCCTTTTTCCCGGCAAAGATTGTCTCCACGTAGTTCGCAGCCCACTTCAGTATCTCGGGATTGCAGAGGTAATCGTAAACGATCACTTCGGCCTCTTGAATGCACTCCTTCGCGCGCAGCGTAACGAGCCCGAGATCTCCCGGGCCTGCGCCCACGAGGTAGCATTTTCCGCTTTTTTTCTTATCTGCCATTGATCAAGGCCAGAAGCTCTGCGGCTACTCTTTCCGGCGGGGTCGCCTCTCGCTGCAATTCGGCGGTGCGCGGCTCCGCGCGTCCCTCTTCAAAAAGCTGCGCATGCATGCGGAGCGTTGCCCCGTCGCATCCTGCGAGAACGGCCACCGGCGTCCCGCAATCGCCCTGGAGAAGACGAAGAAATTCTCGCTCTGCGCGTAAACAAAGCAGCGTCTCGGAATGGTTCAGCTCGCGGATGATGTCGCGCGTTTCCTCATCATCAGAGCGCGCTTGCAGCGCCACGATCCCTTGTCCGCCCGCAGGGAGGAATTCATCGACCGGCAGAACTGACGCGCCGAATGATTGCCCCTCGAAGGCAAGCTCACCGTCCGAGCAATCGTGCCCGAGGCGTTCCAACCCGGCACGCGCAAGGATGATTCCCTCCCAGTCTTCGGCGGCGAGTTTCCGCAGCCGGGTGGGAACGTTGCCGCGCAGGTCTCGCACGTTCAAGTCGGCGCGCCGCCAGCGAAGCTGATGCTGCCGGCGCACGCTGCCCGTTGCGACGGTCGCACCCTCCGGCAACGAAGTGAAAGCCGCGGCGTTTTTGCTCACGAGCACGTCTTCGAAAGGCGCACGCGGCAATGCCGCGATGATCTCCAGCCCGGCCGTCGCGTGGCTCGGAAGATCTTTTGCGCTGTGCACGGCGACATCGATTTCGCCCGCGAGCAAAGCCCGTTCAATTTCGCTCGTGAACAGGCCCTTCCGCCCCGCGCGGCGATCAAGCGGCTCCTCACTCTTCTCGTTCTTCTCATCACCGCGGGTGGTGATAATTCGCACCTCACTTTCGAACCGCGAAAACTGAATCTGCAGTGCGCGTTCGACGAGCGCGGTTTGGGCGCGGGCCAAGTCGCTGCCGCGGGTACCGAGAACGATTTTCCCTGGTGCGCGCATACGTTCTCAGAAACGCACCCGCGTTACGACTCGGAGGTCCGCAGCGATTGCTCCGCGATGGGCGAATGAACGATCTCGTCGGCCGTGGGCGAGCCGCTGGCCGCTCGGTGCAGCCATTTGCCAAAGTCCTGTACGTGTTCCGCTATGATCTGCTCCCCAGCCGCGATCTGTTGCCGGCGCACCAACAGAGACTGCTCCGCTATCGACTGTAAAGAATCGATGTCGTAGAGATAAACGCCTTCCATCTCGTTCACCTCGGGCGCGACGTCGCGTGGAACCGCGATGTCGATGATGAAAAGCGGACGGTCCCAGCGCTCGCTGAGAATGGGCGCAAGTTTCTCCGGAGTCAGCAGCGGTT
>JACCTI010000001.1 GCA_013812515.1 Chthoniobacterales bacterium | reverse complement strand
CCTCACCCGTGCGTAGTTCTTTGCTGAGTTGGGTTGGTGTCATGGGTGATCTCCCGTAGTGGGTTGGTTACTTGCCAGTATCAAGGCTGCGGAGGAAGGCGACCATGTCGCTGCGTTGACTTGCATCGCTGAAATAAAACGGATGTGGCGAAAGGCGGCCACGTTCCGGGTTGAGCAGTTCGTCGAGGCTCTTCACGGAAGCGTCGTGCAGAAAGAGACTCTTGCGGTCGAGATCGAGGAGCAGCGGAAGCGCATTGCCGCGGCTCCCACCACGATCGCTGGCATCGACCACGATCATCTTATCGTCGAAACCGCCAAGGGCGTTTTGAATCGGGCTGAGCGGCGGGCGTTTCATCACGACGATCGGCTTGTACGCCGGCCATACCTTTTCCAGGGCAACCAACGTCGGCGGCACGAATTTGCTTTGATCAACGTTGTGGCAGCTCGTGCAATTCACGCGGAACAACTCACGTCCGCGCGTCGCGACCTGCGGTTCGATCTGCGCGCCTTTCGGCGCCGGCAGCGCGTCGAGATACGCGTTCATGTCGAGCAGCTTCTTGTTGTCGACGCGACGACCGACGATCGTCGCCTGCTCGCCGGGCTTCCCGGTCAGCTCCGCTTTCACGAAGGGATAACCAGTCACGTTCGTGGCTTTCAGGATCTTCTCGTATTCGTCGGCCAAGGTCAGGCCCACGTCGCCTGCTTTGATTTTGAGGAACGCGCGGCCTTCCGGCGTAACGAGTGTCGTCGGATCGAGATTCGTGGTGTACGAGGCGTTGCCAATGTCCTCCAACTTCGCAAACTCGCCCGCGCTGCCGTAAGGCGCAGCGAGGTCCTGGCGGAAGAGCGGCGTGTTCAGCACAGAGTTTCCGTTGCCATCTTGCGTCTCGTCGAAGGTGCCGACCGGATATTTCTGCACGTCGCTCAGGAACGCGTCGAAATCTTCCTCGGTCGAGGTTGCGGTGAGCGGGATGAGACTGTCGCGCCCGACCGTTTTGCCGATCCCGAGGTTAGCGTGCACGTTCGGGTAAAACGCGCGCGAGTTCGCGGCAGTCGCGAGCAACTTGCCGACGTTCAATGTGTCGGCCGCGGGGCCATCGATGCGGCGCCCGATCGAGCCGCCGCCCGGCAGATTGTAGACCGACTTATCGGTGATCGTGTGACAGATCGAACACGAGATGCCGACCTTGTCGGGTCCTGCTGGCGCGATCTGCATCTGCCCGTCGCGATTGCTGTCGACTGCGACCACACCTACGACTGCATTCGCCTCGATCAGCTTCACCGTCGTCGCGACATCATTGAGCAGCGGCGCGTTTTGCGCGGACATGTCGGTCTTGAGCTCCTTCGCGACCGCCTCACGCATCGCAGGATCGAGCGCTTCGATGTCTACCTGTAGGCCAGCTTGCAACGCTTGCATCGGAGTGAGCTTCGCTTGCATCACGCCCTGCGGCAGCCGCGCGGCATCGGTCCAGAAACCTTCGTTTCCGAAGGTCTCGAAACGGAACACTGTCTGGCCTGCCTTCGCATCGCCGCGTTCATGTGGGTGCGGATTGACATCGATGCCCGGGCCATCGGACGGCGTGTGGTCGGCCACACTCGAGTTCTTCGACTTACCGCAGCCGGCGCTGAAGAGCGTGAGCGCGAGGATCGTGCAGACGGACGTCATCGATCGCGATGTGAAGCTGATATTCATGGACTGTCTTTCTTCTCTGCCGCGTCTCCCGGCGGCAATCTCAATGGGTCCTCGAAAGTGAATGCCTGAACCGCCGTGGACTTGGCCCGACTGGCGCAAAGCTCATCGCCGGCGAACGGCCAGGGTTGTGTGGGACAAGCAGAGCGGTGCTGCCGATGTGCTCGCGGGTCATTTGTTCAGCGGTGAGAGGCCCGAGCGACGCTTTTATTCCCGCAGCTGGCCTCGGCGCTCACGCACGCACCGAGCCCGATGGCATTTCTGAATCGCATCCTCGGGCGCCCTGCGCATGAGAAGCCGTTTTGTTGCTCGTCGTCGGACACCCGGCTGCGGATGCGATGGTGCCGGACGTAAGGCGGAAGCCGCTGGAAGCAATCAGCACGTTTGCTGATGGTTCCGGCTCAGTGGGAACGGAGTTCGACGAGCAGTAGGG
>JACCTI010000485.1 GCA_013812515.1 Chthoniobacterales bacterium | reverse complement strand
TACCGCATCACCGGCAAGGGCGACGCGAAGGAAGTCTACAATCGGACTTTGGCGGAGAACGCCGCGCGCGCACACGCAGATCACTTTCTCCAATCGCGGCGGCGTCAGGTCGATCAACTCGTTAGGCAAACCGTCGACCCGATTGTTCTGATGCCTTTCGACGCGGAACTGTTCGGGCACTGGTGGTATGAGGGACCCGTTTTTTTAGAACAGTTCATTCGCAAATGCGCGGAGGAAGAGACCATCGAGCTCACCACCCCCGGCGCGTATCTCGCGCGCCACGCGACGCAGGAAATTATTGCTCCAGCCGCCTCGAGTTGGGGCGAGAACGGCTATTGGAGCGTCTGGCTGGACGAGAGCAATGCGTGGATCTACCCGCATCTTCATTCCGCGGCGCGGCGCATGACGCAGATTGCACGCGTGAACGGAGGGGATCCGTCACCCCTGGCAGAACGCACCTTGCAACAACTCGCGCGCGAGCTCCTGCTCGCGCAATCCAGCGATTGGGCTTTCCTGATCAAGACCGGTACGGCAAAGCATTACGCCGCGAAGCGGGCGACGGATCACATAGCCCGCTTCAACAAACTTTACGAACAGCTGAAAGCGAAAGCCATCGACGCGGAGTTTCTTGGCGATTGCGAGACGCGCGATAATCTGTTCCCCGACCTACAATGGCATTACTACCTCTAGCGCTTTCGAAAACGATCTGGGGAGCGCACGCTTGCAGCGTGCAGGCGCTGGCGTTCGGCCTCTGCGAACTTTTGTGCCGTGCCGCGCGGAAGAGTGTTCCTCTACGATGGAACTCGCGCCGCTGCGAAAGTTCGTCTCCGCGGAACGCGGAGACCAGCACGCTACAAGCGTGCGCTCGTCAGACGTTGATCGTCCGTCTCACGGCTTCTTCGACGCTCCTGCTTTGCATGGCAGTGTCTTCGATCGCGCAGGAGTCACCGTCTCCACTCCCTTCACGTTCACCCTCCAAAACCAGAAGCGTTCTCATCAGCTTCCTTCCGCCCCCACTTGAAGGTTCGATCAGTCTCGGGATCTACGACACGAAAGGTAAACTCGTTCGGGTTCTCCATCGCGAAGCAGACTTTGACGAGTTTGAAGTCGGCAGCGATGCATTAAAGACAACTTGGGACGGAAAAAACGATGCCGGCGAGAGTTTGCCGCCCGGCAAATACCACGCCCGCGGCTATGCGGTTGGGGATTTGAAAGTGGAAGGCGTCGGTTTCTTTTTCAATGATTGGGTCCAGAGCGACGATTCGCCTCATATCGAGCGGATCGAGAACTTCGCGCGCAACACGGAAGAGTCGCTCGTTCTTCTCGCGCGGCTGGCTGGAGGCAAGAACACGATCATCGGGTGTGACCTGCATGGGCGAATCCTGGACGGTTCGGCAGTGGGCGAAAACGAGGACAAGGACTTCTACGACTTCATCTCACCCGAACGGCGGAATCTGCGCGTCGAATCAGGCAAGCTCTTCCTCTCCGTCGTGACGAACGAGACCGAGGCTCAGTGGCCGGAGTTGAACGCGCCGCGGGACGCCTCGTATAGCCGCGACGGGAATGTATGGGTGATCGATACCACCAGCGGCGATGACTCGGCCAGCGAGGTGAAAGAGTTTTCCGACAGCGGCGAGTTCCTCCGCCGGCTCACGCTTGCACCGGATGAGCCTGCGCCGCGATTGATCCGCACTTCCCCTAGGGACGACAGACTGTTTCTGCTCGAAGAGAACGCCACCGTGCAGCGAATGCGCGCGCTCACCTGGGTCGAAACCAAACGCGAGAACGGCAGGCCGGTCTCCGATTGGAAGGTCGAGTTCGAGAAGAGAATCACCGTGCATAAAGACTTCAACGTCGCAGAAGGCAAGCCAGTCGTTCTCGGCGGCAACGCGCCTCCCGAAAGGCTCCAGATCAAGCTGCAGTCTAATCCACTCCAAAACGACGACAGATCGAGCGTGGAACTGGCGGTCGGTTCTGACGAAGCCGGCAGTTTTTTGAAGACGGCCGATGGCCTCCCGCTCGAGAGCATCAGCGAGACGCCGCATCTCACGCGTGCCGTCCTCTCACCACACAGCGAAAGATCAATCGACGTCTTCCAGGACGACGGCGCGGTCGTCGA
>JACCTI010000473.1 GCA_013812515.1 Chthoniobacterales bacterium | reverse complement strand
AAACCCGGCGCTATTCAGCGGCACTTACCTGACACGGAAGGTCCGCCATTCGTGGCGTGCCAAAACCAAGGCAGCGCGCAAAGATCCGCAACAACTTGCAAGGTAAAAACCCGGCGGGATAGAATAACAAATATGTCCAATAAATGTCCAATCGCCCAAATAATATCCGCGTTTTCGAATTTTCTTTCCCGGGTTCTATTCTATTACCAAGGGAGTTATGTAGACGCGTGCCTGGAGGGATTCGAACCCACAACCTGCTGATCCGAAGTCAGCTGCTCTATCCGGTTGAGCTACAGACACGTTAAATCGTGCCCCACGACTGCGACTTTCGAAGATGGAACGCGCCATTTCAAACACGCTCCATTCCGGAGCAGAATCGGACACGGCCTCGCGGCGCGACTCGACCACGACCGGGTCTTCGATCTGCTCGATGGGTAACGACGATTAGCTTTTCAGATTTTAGGGGTAGCATCGAATTGGAAACACTCGTTTATGATCAGGCGATTTTTAGCGTAATGGCAGCTGAGGTGTCGATTGCCACCGCCAGTGCACAGACATCAGGTCTTGGCACCGGTGGCTCTCCAGCGGCGGACGTGACGATGGAGTCGACCGGCACGATCAACGACTACACATTTGATACCGCGCTCGTGCTGGATACCGGCTCGGGCGAGCCGGTCCACTACAAGTTTGCGAAGAATTCACGTATGTGGACGCGGATCGCGCTGACGCGCTGGCCTCAGGCCTGCGCAAGAATCTGCGCGTCCTGGTCCATTACCTCCGCGAAGGCGGCGACCTCGTGTTCGATAAAGTCACGCTTATGCAGTAAGCGGCACGCGAAGCAACGTTATTGAACGCGTTTGGTTCGACACCGATACCTGTGAGGGTCGTGTCCCAGGCATAGAGCCACCTTCGATGCCGTGAGTGCGTCACGCGAGGTGTTGGACGAGCCACTGGCTGAGCGCCCCTTTGTTTGTTACAGCAGACCTTGCGAAACGCTATGCGAGTCGTGATCATTGGTGCCGGTGGCAGACTGGGAGGGGCGTTGCTCCGCGAATACAGCCGCGAGCGATCCTTGACGGCTTTCAACCGTCAGCAACTCAATCTTGCCGAACCGGAGCAACTTCGTCCGAAGCTTGAGCCGCTCGGATTTGATGTGCTCATTAATGCTGCCGGGCAGACGAATGTAGATCGTTGTGAGACAGAGCCGGACGAAGCCTTCGCAGTAAATGCAGAAGCTCCGCGCCTGCTCGCGGAGATTTGTGGAGAGAAGGGTGCGCGGTTGGTGCACTTCAGCACCGATTACGTCTTCGACGGCGCGAACTCGGAGCCGTATCACGAGGAGGACGAGCCCAGGGCGATCAGTGTCTACGGCGAGTCGAAGTTGGAAGGGGAACGGCGTGTCTTATCGGCCGACGCAAATCACATCGTGGCGCGTGTCTCGTGGGTTTTCGGTCCGGATCGGCCCAGCTTTATCGATTGGATCATCGAGCAGGCGCGGCAGCACGCGCGCGTCGCGGCGGTTGCAGACAAGGTTTCCACGCCAACCTACACGCTCGATATCGCAAACAGGCTGCGCCCGCTCCTGAATCGTTCGGCGCCTGGCGGCGTCTGGCATCTCGCGAATCGCGGGGCATGCAGTTGGCGCGAATACGGACAATGGGCGCTTGATTGCTGCCGTGCGGAAGGCTTGTCGTTGCGCGCGCGCGAAGTCGATGCGATCACGCTGGCCGACGTGAAGACCTTCATTGCGCCTCGGCCCGTTTACACTGCTCTTGCGACGAAAAAACTGGAGCAGTTCACCGGGTCAGCGCCCAGACATTGGCGCGCGGCTGTAGCTGACTACGTGTGCACACACGTTGCCGCTGCGCAGAATTCCTAACGCCATACATGCACTTCCGAAGCCGGAACGTGCATGCCAAGCCGCTGGCTTCCATTGGAGAGGCGACAGTCTTGTCGCCAGGTTTGGATCGCGAGGCGACAAGAGTGTCCCCTTTCAACCGCGCGCGCTTCGGTTGACAGAAATTGGCTAAGCCTCTTTGCTGCCTGCATGAACCTGATGGCCAAAGCCTTTCTTGGTGCAATTCTTTTAGGCGCATTCCCCACCGCGCAAGCGGAACTCGCTTGGGAGCAGACGCAAGTGGAGCTGCATCCGAAGCCCGGCGATGCGGAGGCGATCGCGAATTTTAAGTTCCAAAACAAGGGCGACAAGCCAGTCAAGATTACCGCAGTCAGAACGTCCTGCGGTTGTACTGCGGCGGCGTCGAAGAAGGACGATCTCGCGCCGGGCGAGAAAGGGGAGATCACCGCGACCTTCAAGTTTGGCGGGCGGACGGGCGTGCAGCAGAAAACCATCACGGTGGAGACCGACGATGCGGCGCAGCCGAGCACGAATCTCCTGCTGAAAGCAGTCATCGCGCAGCCGGTCGAGATCCAGCCGGTGCTCCTCTATTGGGAAAGCGGCGAGGCGCTGAAACCGAAGACGATCAAGTTCAAAGCGAACAAGGATGTCTCGATCACGAAGGTGGATGTCACCTCCTCGACGCCCGAGTTCACGAGTAAGGTCGAGAAAGGTTCCGCGCCCGGGGAATACAATATTACGGTCGTGCCCAAGGACACGAGCCACCCGGCGAATGCAACGCTGACGATCAAGTCCGATCTGCCGCAGCCGTATTATGCCACGGCCCGGATTACTCCGCCGGCTGCGGTCACGGATCGTTAGGCCGTGAAGCGAGCGTTGCCGCTGCAGGCCCTGCTTTTGCTCGGCCTCGCCTGCATTCCTGCCATCGGACAGGCGTTGTATCTGCGCGATCGCGTGGCGTGGGATGCGCCCGCCGTCGCCGCGGATGAGGTCACGTTGCGCGACGCGCTCGCGCTGGGAGATGCATCGCTCTGGGTGGATGCGCGGACCGAGGCGCAATACGAAGCCGAGCACATTCCCGGTGCGATCTTGCTCAATGAAGATCGCTGGGGCGAATTACTTCCGGCGTTCCTGACCACCTGGTCACCGGAGAAGCAAACAGTGGTGTATTGCAGCAGCCAGAGCTGCGCGGCCAGTCATGAGGTCGCGCGGCGCCTGCGTGAGGAGGCCGGATTGAAGAATGTTTTTGTTCTGCACGGCGGCTGGGAGACATGGCTGGAGACGAAGAAGTGAACACGTCCCCGCATCTGCAATCGCCGCTCATGGGCGTGCAACGCAGCGCGCGGGAGCGTTCCCTTTTTTGGGCAATCCTGGCGGGGGTAATCGGTCTCGTATTCATCTATGCGGGAGTGTTGAAGGCGTGGGACCCGATCGAGTTTACGCGCGACATCCAGAACTTTCACATTCTGCCCTGGCCGTTGGGTGTGCGCCTGGCCTTCTACCTGCCCTGGTTGGAAGTTCTCTGCGGATTGGCGTTGCTGACGGGCTATTTGCGAGGCGGCGCGGTCGCCATCCTGACTTTGCTCACGATCGTTTTCATCGGAGCGACTATCGCCGCGAAAGTGCGCGGCATCGATCTCGCGTGCGGCTGCTTCGGAAGCGCGACGAAAAACCTTCCGTTCACCTGGCACCTTGTGATCGACTTCGCTTTGCTCGCGGGATTACTCGCGCTGTTGTTCCTCTCGCGCCGAGAGCGCGTGCGCAGATAGCTAGGCTGGCTTAAAGGATGCAAGCGGGCGCGTGTTG
>JACCTI010000459.1 GCA_013812515.1 Chthoniobacterales bacterium | reverse complement strand
GCCGGCTGCGCCTTCATTAATTGCGTACCGGTTTTCATCGCGTCGCAGCCTTATTGGCAGCGGCGTTTCGAGGAACGCGGGCTGCCGATCATCGGCGACGATATCAAGTCTCAGGTGGGTGCCACGATCTCGCACCGAGTCATGACTAATCTCTTCCGAGAACGTGGCGTGCGGCTCGATCGCACGTATCAGCTGAACTTTGGCGGCAACACGGATTTTTTAAATATGCTCGAGCGCGAACGTCTTGAATCGAAAAAGATTTCGAAGACGCAAGCCGTCACCAGCCAGCTTGGCCATGCCTTACCCGCGAAAGATGTGCACGTTGGCCCAAGTGATTACGTTCCCTGGTTGAGCGATCGGAAGTGGTGCTACATCCGCATGGAAGGCACAACGTTTGGGAACGTGCCGCTGAATTGCGAGATGAAGCTCGAGGTCTGGGATTCGCCGAACTCTGCGGGAGTCGTGATTGACGCGGTTCGTTGCGCGAAGCTCGCGCTCGATCGCAAGCTCTCAGGTTCGTTAGTCGCACCTTCGAGCTACTTCATGAAATCACCGCCGGTGCAGTTCACCGACGACGAAGCGCGAACGAAGACAGAGGAGTTCATCCGCGGCGACGAAGACCTTGTCTTGCCAGATCGCGCGAAGCGGAATGGCAGCGGCCATCGCAAAGCGACGAAGTCTCGGAACGGCGCCGCCGCGAAGTCGAAGAAATGACGTGGTCGCGGAGGAAAGTCTCCTCTCCCGCGCGGAGAGGATTAAGGTGCCTCCCTCCTCTCCCCAAGGGAGAGGAGGGAAAGCCGCGCGCGTTGGCCCCGCGCGCGTCCGGTCGGTCCGACGGCTGCGTCTCGGTGCCTGTATGAAGCTCGTCGTCTTTGGCCTCACGATCAGTTCTTCGTGGGGCAATGGACATGCCACCCTTCTCCGGGCGCTCTTCCGACAGCTCATTGCCCGCGGCCATCATGTCGTTTTTTTTGAGCGCGATGTGCACTACTATGCCGCGCATCGCGACTTGACTGAGTTGCCTGGCGGCAAGCTCATCCTTTACGGCGACTGGGAAGAAACGCTCCCGCAGGCGAGAACGGAAATCGCTGACGCGGATGTGGCAATGGTCACATCGTATTGCCCGGACGGGATTGCCGCGGCGGAGCTGGTCTGGGAGTCCTCTGCGCTGCGTGTCTTCTATGACATGGACACGCCCGTGACGCTCTTGAACTTCCGCACCGGTCAGCCGCTCACCTACCTCGACGAGCGCGGTCTCGGCGAATATGACCTCGTTTTAAGCTTCACCGGCGGCGGCGCACTGACCGCGCTCGAAGACGAACTGGGCGCGCGCAAGGTCGCTCCGCTCTATGGCAGCGTTGATCCGGAACGCTACCGACGAATCGAGCGTAACGAGTTCTATCGGTCGAGTTGCTCGTATCTCGGCACCTACGCCGCCGATCGGCAAGCCGCCCTGGAGCGGCTCTTCATTGCACCGGCGCGCTTGCGCAAGGGCGAGCGTTTCCTGATTGGCGGTGCGCAATATCCACAACAGTTTCCGTGGACTCCCAACATCTTCTTCGTGCAACACCTTCCACCGTCGGAGCACCCGGCGTTTTTCTCCTCGTCTCGCCTGACCTTGAACGTCACGCGAGAGACGATGTGCGCGACGGGCTGGTGTCCTTCGGGACGTCTCTTCGAAGCATCCGCCTGCGGCACGCCGGTTTTGAGCGATAACTGGGAGGGCTTGGATGAATTCTTTACGCCGGGCGAGGAAATCCTGATTGCGGAAAGCACGGCAGAAGCGCACGCAGCCTTGGACCTCACGGATGCTGAATTATCGAACATCGCGAAGGCTGCGCGGGAGCGCACCCTGCACGATCACTCAGCGGCGCGCCGCGCCCAGCAGCTCGAAGGCTTGTTAGTCACCGCACGTCAACGGGAGGCAGTGGAGGCTCCATGTTAGGCGTCATCCCAGCCGCGGGCGCGGGCACGCGCATCCAACCGCTTGCCTTCTCGAAGGAACTGTTGCCGGTCGGCGGAAGGGTCGACGGCAACACCGAAAGGCCGCGTGCCGTGAGCGAGTATCTCGTCGAGCGCATGACCATCGCTGGCGCGGACAAGATTTGTTTCGTGATCTCGCCGGGGAAGTCCGACATCCTCGAATATTACGGCGGTGGCAAAATCAACTCCGCCAGCTTCATCTTCGTGGTCCAACCCCAACCGGCGGGACTTTGCGACGCGATCTTCCACGCCGCTCCGGTGGTCGCGCCTAACGAGACCATTGCCGTCGGCTTGCCGGATACGATTTGGTTCCCGGAAAATGGACTCTCCGCGCTCCCGGACCACGAGCTCTCGTTCCTGCTTTTTCCCGTCGAGCAGCCGCAATTTTTCGATGCGGTTGTGACGGATGACGCCGGACGAGTCGCGGAGATTCAAGTAAAGCAGAGCGATGCGCGCTCAAGTTGGATCTGGGGCGC
>JACCTI010000364.1 GCA_013812515.1 Chthoniobacterales bacterium | reverse complement strand
CTGTATCACTGGCGCATCGCGGACGAGAGCACCGCCACCTTCGCAGCCGCGAAGCCGTACGCGCATGATGCTGCCATTCGCGCAGTGCAGGAGCACATGGACCGGCGGCGCGTTCCCGCCCGCGTGGCGCCGCATTACGCTAATTACCTGCGCGTCATCTATGCGCCGCCCGCCGACCAGCCGCTGGTTTCAATCGTGATCCCAACGCGTGATCGAGCGGCGCTGCTTCGCCAATGCATCGACAGCATCGTCGGAAAGACCGGCTACCGAAAATTCGAGATCATCATCGTCGATAACGAAAGTCGTGAAGCAGAGACGCTCGATTATCTGCGATCACTCAGCGAGGCCGGCCAGGCGCGCGTCGTCGCGGTGGCAGGCGACTTCAATTACAGCAAGCTCAACAACATCGGCGTCGCCCACGCGCGCGGCGAGTTCATCGCTTTGATGAACAACGACCTCGAGGTGATGAATGCGGACTGGTTAGCCGAGATGGTCAGTCACGCTGCGCGCCCGGAGATTGGCGCGGTCGGCGCGCGGCTGTGGTATCCGGATGGCGTGATGCAGCACGGGGGGGTGATTCTCGGTGTTGGTGGCGTCGCGGCTCACGCGCACGTCGGCATCCGGAAGGAGCATGGCTACTTCGGGCGCGCCCACCTCACGCAGGATTTCTCCGCCGTTACCGGAGCCTGCATGGTCCTGCGGAAGGAGGTTTACCAGCAGCTCGGCGGCCTGGATGAGGTCAACCTCGCCATCGCCTTTAACGACGTCGATTTCTGTTTGCGCTTAGCCGCCGCCGGCCTGCGGGTGGTCTGGACGCCGCATGCCGAGCTGGTTCACCACGAATCTGCGAGCCGCGGTCTGGAAGACACGGGCGCGAAACAGCGCCGTTTCCTCGCGGAGGTCGCGTTCATGCAGGAGAAGTGGCGGCACGTGCTGGAAGCCGATCCGTTCTACAACCCGAATCTGTCGATCGAGAGCAACCAGCAGTTCAAGCTCGCATTCCCGCCGCGCGTAGCGAAGCCGTGGCGAGATAATCCGGTTGGAACCACCTCGTGACTCCGCGAGTCTCTGCACGATGACCGCAGCCCTAAGCGCAGACGCAGCGAAGGATTACGCCTTTCGATTCGACAGCCCCATCGAGCCGGTTGTGTTCGGCGGAGAGCTCAATGTCCACGGCTGGCTGCTGCATCGCGAGGGTAAACCGATCAGCGGCATTCGCGCTCTCGTGAAGCGCCGGTTCTTCCGGCGCGAGTACACCAAGGGGCGACGGAAGCGAAATCGACCCGACGTGGCCGCCGCCTTTCCGCATTTGCCGGATGCGCTCGCAAGCGGATTCCTGGTCGAGCTTCGACTCGGGCTCGGACGCAACGACGTGACATTCCAGGTGCTCGATCATGAGCGCGTCTGGCGAACATTCGCCACACAAACGGTCTCAGCGCTGCCACTCGCAACCCTGACATCGTCCGGCCTTCCGAACACGCGGAGATTCTTCATCTTCTACTTGCGGCAGTGGTTCGGCAGTCGAGCGGCTCAGTCGGTGGGCCACGAACGTGCACTGCCTCCGCATCAACCGCCTTCCTCCACGCCGAGCGCCGCAAAGCGCGTCAATATCTTCGCTACGTCGAAATCGAACTTGTTTATCGTCGAGATTGGCGAGCTCGTGGCGGCTGGTTTTCGCGACCTCGGCTGTAACGCCCAGCTCCAGATCGACGGAGTGCCCGAGGAGCATCCCGCGGATGGCACGTTGCAGATCGTCGTGACGCCGCACGAGTACTACAACCTCTTCCTCACACAGCAATTTCCGCGGCCGCGCGTCCGCAAGTTGAGCAGGAATGTCCACCTTCTCTGCACAGAGCAACCGGACACCGGCTGGTTCCAAAGCAATCTGCAGTGGGCCGTCTACGCCGCCGGCGTTTGCGATATCAACGCGCTCGCGGTCGCGGCTTATCGCGCGCGCGGCATCGAGGCGCATCACCTTCAGCTGGGCTATCACCCGATACTTGCTCACCCCCCGAAAATTCCGCACGCACAG
>JACCTI010000294.1 GCA_013812515.1 Chthoniobacterales bacterium | reverse complement strand
GTATTTCATCTCATTAACGAACGATGGACGAGCCCCGCGCTCGACTTGTTCATGGGCGCGATCAGCGATGTGGAAATCTGGAAGCCGCTCCTCGTCGTGCTCGTGCTCTATGCGTTACTCTTGGGCGGATTCAAGGGTCGCGCTTTCGTTTTGTGCGTGGGGCTGACGCTCCTCGTCTCGGACATGGTCGTGCTGAAGACGCTCAGGTCTTCCATTGCACGGCTCCGGCCGAAACAGGCGCAGTCCGTTCGCATGGTGCAACTGCAAGCGGCAACTCCGAAGTTCCTCACGCTCTTCAAACAACCGACCGTCCGTCGTTCCGATGAGAGGGACCGCGCGAAATCGGGCCCGTCGTTCCCCTCCGGTCACGTGAACGACAACATCGTGATTGCAATTTGTTCCCTGCTCTTTTTTCGACGGTGGGGCTGGCTTTACTTCATCGTCGCGGCCGCGGTCAGTTATTCCAGGGTTTACCTCGGCGCGCATTGGCCGAGCGACGTGGTCGGGACGGCGTTCATGGCCGCCGGGGAAACGCTGCTCATGATTGCGGTCATCGAACTAGGGTGGCGCTGGGCCGCGCCGCGCTGGGCGCCGGCGTTGTTCGCCCGGCATCCGCGGTTAGTGGCGCATGCCTCTGGCTTGCCTTCCGGCCCTGCACAAGCGAATCGCATGCGCCACCCATGAGCACCACGCGGGCGGTCTGGATCTTCCTCGCGCTCCTCACCGCGATTCGCCTGACACTGATCGGCACGACTGATCTAAGTTTCGATGAAGCGCATTACTGGATGTGGTCGGAGCGACTCGCGCCCGCTTATTTCAGCAAAGGGCCGGGGGTCGCTTTTACCATTTGGTCCAGTGTCGCACTGTTCGGGCCTAACGAGTTCGGCGTGCGTTTTTGGAGTCCGGTTCTGGCTGCCGGGACGAGCCTGCTACTCTACTACCTCGCCCGCCGTCTTTTCAGCGCCACGACCGGATTCTGGATCGTGATCGCGGTCAACGTCACCCCGATCTTCAACATTGGTTCGTTCGTGATGACAATCGATCCGCTCTCGATCTTCTTCTGGACGGCTGCGATGTTCACTTTCTGGCTCGCGCTCGAACGCAGCCCGGAGTCTTCGTGGCATTGGCCGCTTACCGGTTTGCTTATCGGCCTCGGATTTCTCTGCAAATACACGAATACGCTCGAGATCGTTTCCGCCCTGCTCGTTCTCATCTTGGTGCCGCGATTCCGGCGCGAGTTTCGCAAGCGGGGGCTTTACTTGCTCTTGCTCACCTTCGCGCTCTGCACGATTCCACCGCTCGTCTGGAACTCCCAGCATGCCTGGGCAACGATGGGCCACTTACGTTCGCGCGGCAGTCTTGACGAACCCGTGGGCGTTCATCCGGTCGAACTGCTCTCCTTTCTCGGAATTCATTTCGCCGTGTATTCGCCTCTGATTTTTGCGGGTCTCGCGTGGGCGATCGTTCGCCGCTGGCGACGCTGGCAGGAACAGTTCAAGGGCAACTTCCTGCTCTGGTTTGGCGTGCCGGTGTTCGCCTTTTACTTCATTCTTTCGATCAATCGCGCGGCGAACCCGAATTGGGACGGTCTCGCCTTCCTAAGCTTGGGGATCCTGGCAGCTTCCTACTGGCGCGAGCGGATGGAATCACGCCCGGCGCTAAACCGCTGGGCGGGCGCAGCGCTCTTTCTCGGTTTGCTCCTGAGCGTCGTCGCGTTGCAGAGCGACTTGCTGCGGAACATTGGATTTGGACTGCCGCGGCGGGATCCGGCTGACCGGATGCGCGGCTGGGAAACGGCGGCGGGTGCGGTGGAAGAGGTCCGCGGCGAGGTGGAGACGCAATTGGGGGAGCGCGTGTTCCTCATTGCGGACGAGCGCGATCGCGCTTCGGAGTTCGCATTCTATTTCAAAGACAAACGCCTTGAAGGCCCCGGGCATCCGCCGGTCTACATCGTCGAGTCACAGGACATCACGAATCAATTCTCGTTTTGGCCGCGTTACGATGAATTCGTCGAAGCACCGCCGAACGCGCCGCGTCCGGAGGGTGATGTCTACACGGAGGAGAATGGCACGAACCCATTCGAGGGACGGTCCGCGCTTTACATCCAGGCCAGCAACAAGAAGGATGCGCCGCGGAACATCCGCGCCGCCTTTCAGAGCGTGGAACCCTTCCGCACGCTCGAGGTGCGGCGCTTCGGGCGACTGATCCGCTCCTTCGAGATCTATGTTTGTCGAAACTACCGCACCCTGCCGCTATGAGCAGCCCTTCAAAAGCGCCAGCGGTCTCCGTCGTGGTGCCGCTCTATAACGAGGAGGAGAACGTCCCGATTCTTCAGGCGGAGCTCGCGACAGCCCTCGAAGGCCTTGAATATGAAATCATCTTTGTCGACGACGGATCAACTGATAGCACCGTCTCGTGCATCACGGCTGATCCCCGAGTCCGTATTCTCCCGTTCGGCCAGAACGCCGGGCAAAGTGCTGCCATCTACGAAGGCCTGCATGCCGCCCGGGGAGCAACGGCCGTTTTGATCGATGGCGATCTGCAGAACGATCCGGCGGATATTCCGAAGCTCTTGCGCGAAATCGAGGCGGGAGCTGATTTGGTGTGCGGCTATCGCGCGGAACGGAAAGATACCAGAGTGAAGCGCCTAACGAGTCGCATCGCGAACCTCGTGCGGAGCCGTTTCACGAAAGACGCCGTGCGCGATACCGGTTGCACATTAAAGGCGATGCGGCGCGAATGTATCGAGACGCTGGTCCCGTTCAAAGGCATGCACCGTTTCATCCCGGCGCTGGTGAAGGGCGCGGGTTATAGCCTGATGGAGATTCCCGTCAACCACCGGCCGCGAAGGTTCGGCGTGAGCAAGTACGGCTTGGGCAATCGCGCCGTGCGCGCCACAGTCGATATGTTCGGCGTGCGCTGGCTGCTTTCGCGGCAGCTAACCCGCAAAGCACGCCACGACTTGCGTTCGTAGCGCTGTCATCCTGAGCCGCGCAGACAGCGAAGGACGTCACAGCCGCGGCGCACGCCCTCCAGGAATCGAGCAGGAGTGACGTCAGCGATGACGATCTTCTTCAGCGATGTTCGTGCGGTCAATCACCCGGCGTGAGGTCCTTCGCCGTCTGCGCGGCTCAGGATGACGATTGTAGCGTGCGCTGTCCTTAGCGCACTGGTTCAGCTCGGCCACGTTCGCGCGATCGGTGCGTGATTGGGCACGAACTCACGCACAGCGGCCCCCGCCTCGAATATCCGCTCCCACGATTTCTGACTGAAATTCCGCGGGCGCCCCACGTTCTGCTGAGGACAGCGGACGCTACAACGCGGCGCGATCCGCAATTGCTTCGACCGGCAATGATTTCTGGCAGATGCTCAAATGGGTTACGCCAGCACCGGCTCGGCTTGCGGCACTGGATCCATCCACTTTCCATGCTCGCGGATCAGGTCCTGCAATCGCGCCACGGCCTCTGCTTCAGGAATATTGAACTTCACCGCCGTCTTGCCGACATAGAGATTGATCTTGCCCGGAGCGCCGCCCACGTAGCCGAAGTCCGCGTCCGCCATTTCTCCCGGACCATTCACGATGCAGCCCATGACGGCTATCTTCACGCCTTTCAGATGGGAGGTCGCTTCTTTGATTCGCGCAGTGGTCGTTTGCAGATTGAACAGCGTTCGGCCGCATGACGGACAGGCGACGTAGTCGGTCTTAAAGATGCGAGTGCCCGCGGCTTGCAGAATGTTGTAGCTCAAACGCAGCGCCTGGCCGGGAGCTTCTTCGCCTTGCACAAGAATAGCGTCGCCGATTCCATCGCAGAGGAGCGACCCGATGTTCGTAGACGCGACGAGCAGCGTGTGGAGGAATTGCGGATTGCTGACTGCTGATTGCGAATTCGTGAGGACGTCCTTCAGAAGGATCGGATGATGTGGAGCCACCTTGGCAGCGAGGAGCCGATAGGCGGCGATCACCGGCAGAGCGAGGCCATCGCGGACCGTTACCAGTTGGGCATGCGGCGAGGCGTTCAGCGCCGCAAGCTCTTCGTCGCTTTCAGGATCGACCTCCAAAACGTTCGCGCTTTCGTAGACAATCTCCGGTCTGTAATCACCCATCCGATCGACCTTGTGCGCGATCTTCTCGAAGCTCTGTTCACGAACTAAAACACGCACGGTTTCTTCACCGCCTAACGAGACGCTGCCCGCGACCCCTGGAAGGCTGATCGCCGTTGAAGCGCGCCGCGAATAGGAGAAGGGATCGTAATTATAGCGGCGGTCTATGACCGCCGAGGCCGCATGTTTCGCTTGACCATTCCGGCGGTCAGAGACCGCCGCTACCGATGACACGAGGGCTTGCGCCACGGGAATTTCGTGAATGCTGTCTTCCGTGAGCGAAACCCGGATGGTGTCGCCGATTCCATCTGCGAGAAGCGAGCCGATGCCGATCGCGCTTTTGATGCGAGCGTCTTCACCTTCGCCGGCCTCCGTCACGCCGAGGTGTATCGGGTAGTTCCAGGCGGAAGTTGATGGTTCAGGGCTGTTGGTTGATGGAGCCGACTTGCGGTCTTCTTCATCCAATCGGGCCACGAGCAGCCGGTAGGCGTTGATCATCACCTTCGGATTGCTCGACTTCATCGAGAAGAGAAAAGCGTGATAACCGAGATCGCGGGCGATCCGAGCAAACTCCAGCGCGCTTTCTACCATCCCGAGTGGTGTGTCGCCGTAGCGATTCAGAATCCGATCCGAAAGCGAACCGTGATTGGTCCCGATGCGCATCGCGATGCCGCGCTCCCGGCACAGGAGGACAAGAGGTGTAAAGCGCTGCCGGATGCGCTCGATCTCGGCTGCGTATTGCTCGTCCGTGTACTCGACAATCTTGAACTTCTTTGAATCCGCGTAGTTCCCGGGATTGATGCGGACCTTGTCGACCCATTTGGCCGCTTCCATGGCGGCTTCGGGTTTGAAATGGATGTCGGCGACGATCGGCACATTGCAGCTACGCGCGCGCAAACCATGCACAATGTCCTGCAAGTTTGCCGCGTCTTTCACCGTCGGCGCGGTGATGCGGACAATCTCGCAACCGACCGCCGCCAGTTCCATCGTCTGCGCGATAGATGCGGCCGTGTCCATTGTGTCGCAGGTGATCATCGACTGGACCCGAATGGGATTCGCCTGGCCGACGCCAACGCGGCCGATCATCACCTCACGCGTGGCGCGGCGTTGATACGTGAACGGATCCGCGCAGTAGGTCACTGCTTACGTTTGCGAGGCCGCGAACCGTTCTTCAGTTCGTTGAGCGCGATGATCCGTTTCACGTCGACGCGCTTGCCGGAACCATCAACGTCGTAAACGTGAGCTGTCCGATAGTCGCGGGAGAATGACATAAACTGGGGGTGGTCAACGACGACGCGTGTGCCGTTCGTCAAAACAATTTTCAAACGGACGGAACGGGGGAGCAGCATAGAGCTCACGAAGTTCTTTGGCGTGCATCGCAACAGAAGATAACTGCTCAGCGCCTGGTCGGCAATCAAACCGGTTCGACAACGACCGCGGTCCCGTAACAAAGGACCTCAGTCACGCCCTGCATGATCTCGGTCGCATCGTAACGGAGACCAATGATCGCGTTCGCGCCGAGCGCCTGCGCATGTTCGACCGCTTGCTGCAACGCATCCTCACGCGTCTTCTCGCAGAGATTCGTCAGGAGCGTGATGTTCCCGCCGATGAGCGTCTGCAAACCCGCGCCGATCGTCCCCACGATCGAACGCGAGCGAACAATGATGCCGCGAACTACCCCGAACGTCTTCACGACCCGGAACCCGGGCAGCTCGAATACGGTCGTGATCAATGCTGCGTCCATCTTTACGCCGCGTTCACACACTCACCGGATGACGCTTCACGCCTGTTCAGAAGCATCATGGCTCATGAACTCAGGGTCTCGAAATTTGAGCGGCCAGACGACGCAACCGTCTCAGCATCACGATGCTGAACGCGCAGATCGCTGACTGTGTTTGAGCGCCAGGATATCATCGATCCTCATCGCGCAAGGCAAAGATGAAGAACGAGTGCGCGCGGTGCAATGCCACGAAGCGCTATGGCTCCTGCGAGGCCTTCGGTTTACGCTGCGCACGCTCCGGATCGCGCCCGAAGAGATCGCCGATGTCGAAGAAGCTCACGTAAGCCATGTAGCCGATGATTAGAACGGCGCAGGCGGTCTGCACGAATTCCAGAACCCGGATGTTCACGGGCTTGCGGCGGATCGACTCGATAATCGCAAGGACGATATGGCCACCATCGAGCACCGGGATTGGCAACATGTTCAGGATCGCGAGGTTCACATTCAGGATCACGCTGAACCAAAGGGCGAGCTGCCAGCCACGTTCGCTTTGGAAAAGCAGGTAGTAAATGCGCCCGATACCAACCGGACCGCTGAGATGCTGGAGCTTCACGTCGGACTTGGGTGAGGCCACTGCGCCGATCGTGCTCAGCGTGCTCGTGAAGCTGTTATAGACCTGCTCGACAGGATTCGGATGGGAGATGGACGTGCGGCCGGCACTGTCCCAGCGAATGCCGATCCGGGCAGTCTTTTCGCCTTCGAGAATTGTCGGCTGCACTTGTGCACCGATACGCTCCCCACCGCGTTGAACCTGTAGTGTGAGCAGCTCCGTCGGGTGGTTTTCGATGTAATCCGCGAGCGCGACCGGATGATAGATAGGGGCGCCGTTGAAGCCAAGAACCACGTCGCCGTGCTCCAAACCAGCAGCGGCAGCCGGCGTGTTCGCTTGCACCTCGTCGATGATTGGCGTCTGTGCCGGAAGAATCAAAACCTGCCGGACGCTTTTGCGCCGCCAGCCCCGCGTCTCCGATTTGTAAGGTTCGACTGTAAAATCGAGCACGCGGCCGCCGCGCTCCACCTTAAATGGGATGGTCGGGTTCTCGCTCCGCACGACATTCCAGACCACACTGTCGTTCATGCCCGAGAAGCGGATCACCGGATTGCCATCGACTTGCAGGATCTTATCGCCGGGCAAAAGGCCGGCTTTCGCGGCGGGCGAATCGGCCTCCACGTACCCTATTATCGTTGTCGTGTCCGACTCGTTCACCGGATGACCAACCGCCCACACGATGGCGGCAAAAACGAGCGCGAGGAGCAGGCTAAAGAGCGGGCCGGCAATCGCGACGATGATTTTATCCAGCGCCGAGATGACGGGTAGCCGATCGCGATCGACGTCTGCGCTGCCTTCGATGATGTCCATCGGGGCGAGCTGCGGCAGTTTCACGAAGCCGCCAAACGGAATCGAGCCTAACGAATACTGAACGCCGTTGATCGTCTTTTTCCAAAGCGGCTTCCCGAACCAGACGCCGAACCCTTCGATGAAAAGTCCGCGCCAGCGCGCCGCCAGAAAGTGGCCGAGCTCATGCACGATGATGAGCAAATTAAAAAGAACGACGACCTCGAGGAGAATGAGAGCGACGCGAAGCGCTTGCGGAATCATGCGGAAGCTTTTTTAGCCACAGACCGAGACCAATTTAGACAACTCGAAAAGAAGAACCGGTCCGTCCCTGGGAGCATCTGTGTTTCATCTGGGTTGATCCCTGGCTAAGCTTTCAGCTTCGGCCCGCGCCCATTGATCGGCGGCCAATATCGCATCGAGGGAAGCGTCCGCAACGCAGGCGTGGCGATTCATGACCTGCTCGACGAGGCGCCAGATCGCGGGGAATGTGATGCGTTTTTCCAGGAACGCTGAGACCGCGATTTCATTAGCGGCGTTCAAAACAGCAGGCAGGGTGCCGCCGGCTTCGCCCGCGCGCCGTGCCAGATTAAGCGCGGGGAAGTCGTCGTAGCGCGGGATGGCGAAGTTGAGCTGGCGTAGCTTTCCAAAATCGAGCGGCGCGAGGGAATTCGGGACGCGCTCCGGCCAGGTGACCGCGTATTGGATCGGGAAGCACATGTCCGAATAGCTGAGCTGAGCGAGGACGGAACCGTCGGCGAATTCGACCATCGAATGCACGATGCTCTGCGGGTGGACGATGACTTCCACCCGGGCCATTTCGACATCGAAGAGCCAGCGCGCCTCGATCATCTCGAGTCCTTTATTGAACAAAGTAGCGGAGTCGATCGTGATCTTCGGGCCCATGTTCCAGGTCGGGTGCTTGAGCGCCTGTTCTACGGTGATGGAGTCGAACTGGTCCGCAGGTGTTTCGCGGAAGGGACCGCCGGAAGCAGTCAGAATGAGGCGTCGCACGTCAGCGCCCTGCAATGTGGGAGCGGCGTCAGCGCCGCGACTCGTGCCACCCGCAGTCGGGGCACTGAGGCACCTCCCACTTTCAAGGCATTGGAAGATCGCGTTGTGCTCGCTGTCCACGGGCAGAACGTGGACGCTTCTCGCCGCCGCAGCCTTCATCACGATTTCGCCGGCCATGACGAGAATTTCCTTGCTCGCGACGGCGAGATCTTTGCCTGCTTCAATCGCGGCCAGCGCTGGCCGGAGTCCGCCGGTCCCAACGACGGCAATCAGCACCATCTCTGCATTTGCGAGGGCGGCGATCTCGCACAGACCTGTTTCGCCGGCAAAAATCCGCGGCGTGTAATGCAGGTTGGCGCGTAGTTCGTCGAGCTTCGCTGCCGCGACGATGCAAACCGCTTCCGGGCGCAGTTCGTTAGCTTGCACCGCGAGCTTCGCTGCGTTGCGATGCGCGGCGAGACCGACGATCTCCATCCGCTCTGGAATATCGCGCGCCACTTTCAGCGCGCTGTCGCCGATCGAACCAGTCGCTCCGAGGATGACGACGCGCTTGCGTTTCATTTCAAGAGAGCCTCAGACAAAGCGTGCAAAGGTTAACAAAAGGAAAGCCGCCGCTGCGTGAAACGCCTTGCGTTCCCTTTTGCGATCTTTGTGTGAGGCATTCAAGAGACACGCACGACAAGCCGCAGATAAAAGAACAGGAGCGGCGCGGTAAAAAGCAGGCTGTCGATCAGATCGAGGGCACCCCCGATTCCCGGCAGGAAGTTACCGGAATCCTTCACGCCAGTACTACGCTTGACGATGGATTCCGCGAGATCACCGATGACGGCGGCAAATCCAAGCAGGAGGCCGAGAACAGTGGCGTGGGTCCAATTCAGCGCCGCGAGGTGTTGCGGCATCACCTTGAATAAACCCCAGCTCGCCAGGAGCGAAAACAAAAGCGCACCGGCAAAGCCTTCCCACGTCTTCTTCGGGCTGATGTGCGGGATCATTTGGTGGCGGCCAATGGCGCTTCCGGTGAGATACGCGCCCATGTCGCTGAATTTTGTGACCGCGATCAGGTAGAGCACGTAGAACTGGCCCGTCACGGCGCCGCTGGGCGAACGCGGCACCACGTAAACGATTTTCGTGACGAAGTTGTAAAGCCAGAGCACGTAAAGAAGGCCGAAGACGGTGTAAGCCATGGTCCGCAGCGGCGCGTCATCCCGTAAACTATCGAACATCTGCCGCGCGAAGACGGTGAGGAGAAAACCGAGCAGCACGGCCATCTCGAAATCGTAGGAATGCGCCGGCCCTACCTTCGAGAAATAGTAGAAGCTGCCGATCAGCATGATCGCGCCGCAAACCATCGCGGTGATCTTGAAGTTCGGGAGTCCCTTGTGATCGAGCATGCCGTAGAACTCCCAGAGAGTGAGAAGCCCAAAGGCGGCGATCAGGCCGACGAACGCGATCTCGTAGCCCGAGAAGATGATCAGCAGCGCGATTGACCAGAGCGCAATTGTGCTCGCGAACCGGAAAAGAAAGGTCAGCTTCGCGGTGACCGGCTTTGGATCGGCGCGGTCGAGCGTTTTAGGCATGGAGGCTCACCATCCGAACGGGCGCAGAATTTGTCCACAGATTACGCAGATTTCGCCGAGGAAGAATCGTGCCCGTGTACGGAAGAATCCGCGCACGTTTTCGTAATCCGCGCATGAACAATTTTGCGTGCCGAAACTGCCTCGCTTAGGTTCATCGGCGTGAGCAAAAGAATGCCGGCAGTCGTGAAAAGTCGCTCCGAACCGGGGCTGGAGTTGCAGGAAGTGCCGGTCCCGGAAGTCGGGCCGAACGACGTTCTGATTCGCGTCCAGAAAGCCTCCATCTGCGGGACGGATGTCCACATCTACAACTGGGATGCCTGGGCGCAGAAGACCATTCCGGTGCCCTTGGTGATCGGGCATGAATTCGTTGGCGTCGTCGATCAGGTGGGCAGCGCGGTGACTGATTTCAAGGAAGGCGAACTGGTCACGGCCGAAGGTCACATCGTCTGCGGGCATTGCCGCAATTGTCTCGCGGGCCGGCGGCATCTTTGCCCGAATACGAAAGGCATCGGCGTCAATCGGCCCGGCGGTTTCGCGCAGTATGTGTCGGTGCCATCGAGCAATATCTGGCGCTGCGATCCGAACATTTCGCTGGATGTTATTTCCTGTTCCGATCCACTCGGCAACGCGGTGCACACCGCGCTCTCCTTTGATCTGGTCGGCGAAGATGTGCTCATCACCGGCGCCGGTCCGATCGGATGCATGGCATTGCCAATCGCGCGGATGGCGGGCGCGCGGAAAGTCGTCATTACCGACGTGAATCCCTATCGCCTTGACCTGGCGCGGAAGATGGGGGCGACGCTTGCGATCGATGTGCGCGAAACCAAACTACAGGACGCGATGCACGACCTCGGGATGAAGGAAGGCTTCGATGTTGGCCTCGAAATGTCCGGCAATCCCAAAGCCTTTACAGACATGCTCGACGTCATGGTGAACGGCGGCCGGATCGCGATGCTCGGGATCATGCCGGGGAGCGCCGCGATCGATTGGAACCTCGTGGTGTTCCATGGCCTGACGATCAGAGGTATTTACGGTCGTGAGATGTTCGAGACGTGGTACAAGATGACCGCGCTGATCCAGAGCGGGCTCGATGTCTCGCCGGTCATCACCCATCATTTCCCGTACACGAAGATCATCGAGGGCGTGGAGCTGATGAAATCCGGCCACTCGGGCAAGATCATCCTCGATTGGGAAGCCGCGGCCTGAAAGATTATGCCGCAAGCTCAGCTCCCTCTGTCGGCTTGTCATGCGCAGGCCCGTTTTATATACTGAGTGCGATGATCGCCGATGTGAGGAAGCTGCTAACTGGGCGGCCATTCGTCCCGTTCACTATTGTGACAACCGGAGGGAGTCGTTATTCGATCCCGACACCAGACCATTGCGGCATCGATCCTCAGAGTTCCCGCGTGGTGATCTGGTTTGATGACGGCTCGGGGATCACCATGGCGGGATTGCATATAGCATCACTCGAACAAGCGACACTTGTTCCGTAGCGAAGTTGCGCAGCCCGCTTTGCCACGGCATGCGACCAGCTACCCGGCTGGCAGCGAGATATGGATCGAGACACGCCTGCGCCAGCCCGCGGCGATGCGCTTGACGAAATCCTCGGCTATACGCGAATTGCTGCGCCCGGTGAATACAAGGACGACCCGCTGAGTATTCGTTAGGCAGAAGCGGTGAACTGACAGCCGTCCACTGGACCGGCGCGAAGCGAGGCGTGCTACTGCAGAGCCGCGGCTTCGGCTTCCTGTCCCTGCAATTCCAGCACCATACGGCGGATATGCTTGTAGTGTTGCCGCGATCGCAGCAGCGCAAGGCTGTCCTGACGGTCACCCCACTTCAACATCTGGATCGGCTCCTGGCGAACGCCCCACGTGTTCATGTCGCCGCGCGTCGCCATGTAAAGATCGATCGTGTTCCGTCCGGAGAGCGCCCAACCGTAATCGTCCACCTTGTAGATCTGTCCGGTCGAGAGGAGCCGGAAGTAAGTGCCCGCCGGCCAGCGTGACCAATCCGCAGCCGCGCTCCCGACGGTCGGGCGAATATATTCCGCCGTAACAACTTTCCTGCGGCCACGTTTCGTTCTGACCCACTTCGTGACCGTCTTCTTGCGCGGCGCCAGATACGTCTCCAGTGAACCGGCGGACGAGTTGCTCGGCCGGCCATCCGCAGCCCTGCTTCCGTCCGCAGGCAAGGCGCGCGCGACATACTCCGCGCGTTGGATCGGCGCGCTCGCAGCGTGCAACCGCCCACCAAGGGCGTTGTGGTTCGTATATTGGAGGTGGTCCGACTCGGTGTGAGTGTAGGCCGTGGTGCGGACGTGTTGGAAATCGTTCCGCGCGATCGGCGTTTCATAAGTGGGCAGCCTGCGCTCAGTCGTCGGAGTGGTCGTTCCGCAGGAGGTGAGCAGGACGGCGCTCCCGAGCGCGATGAGCGGGGCGACGAATTTGGAAAACGCGGCTCTCAACTTTATCGCGTGACTTGTTAACAGTCGTTCACAACCTCAGGCAAGACTGTTTTTGCTATCGCCGGGAAGATTTTTGCATTGCGTAAGCTTTGCCGGAACTTGCGCGATGCTCGCGGAATTCGATCAGCAGCTTACCAGGACGCTTGGGGAAATCAGAGAGCAAGGCCTTTACAAGACCGAGCGGATCATCACTACGCCGCAGGATGCGCACATCAAGGTCGCGGAAGGCCGACGGGTCCTGAATTTCTGCGCGAATAATTACCTCGGGCTGGCCGATCATCCCGCGTTGATCGCGGCCGCGAAGTCAGCGCTCGATACCCACGGCTTTGGCATGGCGAGCGTGCGCTTCATTTGCGGAACGCAGGATATTCATAAACAACTCGAAGCCGCGCTGACGGATTTTCTTGGGACCGAAGATACCATCCTTTATCCGAGCGCGTTCGATGCGAATGGCGGCTTGTTCGAGACGCTGCTCGGGCCGGAGGATGCGGTTATTTCCGACGAACTGAATCACGCATCGATCATCGACGGCATCCGTCTCTGCAAAGCGCAACGCGCGCGCTACAAGCACAACGACATGGCGGATTTGGAGGCGAAGCTGAAGGAGGCGAGCGGCGCGCGCGTCCGGCTCATCGCGACGGATGGTTGCTTCTCCATGGATGGAACGATCGCGGATCTCGGCGCCATTGTGCAGCTTGCGGAAAAGTACCACGCGCTCACGATGATTGATGACGCCCACGCCACCGGTTTCCTTGGTGCAACGGGACGCGGCACGCACGAGTTTCGCGGCGTGACGGGCAAGATCGACATCATCACGGGGACGCTCGGCAAAGCGCTGGGTGGGGCGAGCGGAGGCTTCACCAGCGCGCGAAAACAGATTGTTGAATTACTGCGTCAACGTTCTCGGCCGTATCTCTTCTCGAACAGCGTCGCGCCGCCCATTGTGGCGGCAACCCTGAAGGGT
>JACCTI010000266.1 GCA_013812515.1 Chthoniobacterales bacterium | reverse complement strand
GCTTTCACAGAGTTGCCGATTGCCGGAAGTCGAACGGGCACGGGCCGTTAAGCTGAACGGATTTCAAGCAGGAGGAAGAAATGGTAAATCTAACACGCCGGCGCGGCTAGCCCCGGCTACGGAGTGGGAGTGGCGTCCGCCGGCAATGCTCCCAGCTGCTGCCGCAAGCCGATGTGGTCGCCCTCACCCCATGATTCCGTGATCTTGCCGCAGTCGATCCGGAAGATGTTGATGCCGGTCCAGGTGACCTTGCGACCCGTCGCGGGAACGCCCGCCGAAGGGCCCTGGATGAGTGGCGGTCGCTGTCCATCGCGTCACGAGCATATTCCCCTCGGCCACGACGCGATCGGCGGTCAACTGAATGTCAGGGAAGGCGGCGAGGAATACCTTCACGCGCTCGGCAAACGCGGCGTTGCCGGTGGTGTCCGTCCCAAAGCCCCAGTGATGGACCTCGCTCGGAGCAAGCAGCTCGCCGACGACATCGGTCCCGCCAGCATGCCAGACCTCCTTCCAGTATCGTTGCACGAGGGCTTTGTTCTCATCGGTTGTCGTCGTGGGACAAGGCGTTGCCCCGGCCGCAGCGCCAAGGGCGGCCTCTTCCGCGGCAGGCGCAGCCTGAGCGAAGCCGGTTACGGCCATTGTGTCGCCGCTGCACGGAGAAAGGAAGGAAAGCAGCAGCACGAAATATGCAAAGCATAGTAGCGCGTGGGGATTGAGCTTACGGACTGGCAAGTCCGCGATGGGGAACGGGAGGAGGTGTTCATCGAGTGGCGTGAACTGGCAGAGTGTCACGAGGATACAGGATGTCGAGCTTTGCTTGCGGAAATCGCGGTTATCTCGCTGCGAGTAGCGACGCGTGTCCCGCGCGCAATCACAGCAGCGTCGCTCGAGCTCGAAAACGAGGTGCGACGGCGTTGGGCGACGACTTGGCAAATACCTGCGTCGGAATTTCAGAAAAATGACTGTGTAGGATTGGCGGGACTCGGGGCAGAATAAACGGGCATGTCGACCGTGAGTTTTCGTAACTGGTTTTCAGCGGGCTTGCTGCTAGCCGTGCTCACCGCCGCGTGTCTCTTTCGCTTATGGCAGGGCGAGAAGCAGGTGCGCTTGCACACCGAGCATTTCCTCCACGCGATCGAGCAGAAGGCGTGGGCCAATGCCGGCGCTTTCATGGACGAGCAGTACCGGGATCAGTGGGGACAGGATCGCACCCTTGTGCTGGCCCGGCTTCGGGAGGTGCTGCCTTACATGCGGAATCTGCAAATCCGTTCGAAGGAACTGGCGATCGTGGTGAGGGGGAACGATGGAACCTGGCGCGGCCGCATCACTCTCGAAGCTGAACCGGACGAGATCAGTGCACTCATCAAAGAGCGAGTGAATGCACTTGACGAATCCCCGTTCGAGCTGCAATGGCGCAAAGTCTCCGGCAGCCCTTGGGATTGGAAACTGATTCGTGTGACGAATGCCGAGCTCGAACTGCCGGATGACGGCTAGTAGTGCGCCTGCCGAAAATCAGTTTCGGCTCTCCGCGACAGTTGCAGCCGGGGGCGCTGACCCCGGCCGGGTTCTGCATCGCCGAATAGCGGCGCGAGACGAAGCCAAGCTCGGCCAGCCTGGGTCGACGCCCCCCGGCTACACGTTACTTTCCCAACGCGGTCCGGAGCTCCGTCCGCGCTGATTCAATTTCGCGCGGCGCCGCCTGGCAGAGAAGGAGCGCGCGGAGGCGATCGCCCTGGTAGTAGCGCGCGGCAAATTTCTTTTTCGCGTACGTCCCTCGTAATTCGACTCGCGTTGGCTGCACGCTGAAGTCACCGACGAAGTCCATCCGAAGATCGAACATCTCCGTCCAGAAATACGGGATCTGTTCGTAGCGAATCCGCTTCTTGCCGGTCATGTTTGCGCCGGCGACAAGCCCTTGCTCGCGCGCATTCTCCCAATGCGTCTGGCGCCGCACGCCACCCATCATCCGGTCCGGATAGAAGGCGAGATCGCCGACTGCGTAAATGCCTTTCTCCTCCGTCTCCAG
Organism: Chthoniobacterales bacterium; assembly: GCA_013812515.1. Taxonomy (GTDB): domain Bacteria; phylum Verrucomicrobiota; class Verrucomicrobiia; order Chthoniobacterales; family UBA10450; genus JACCTI01. The sequence goes on along the minus strand of JACCTI010000266.1, from coordinate 2,679 downwards.
ATACTCACTCACGGGGGAGCCGTGCGGTCCGGAGAGCGGAGTATTTCTGACGAGCTCAAGATTCGGTTCCGCTCCGCAAGCCACCACCGCGACGCCAGCCGCGACGCGGTTGCCGCTCTTCGTTTGGATATTGCGCAGGACGGTCTTGCCTTCGAAGCCATTCAGGCTTTCACCCATTAAAAGCGCGACGCCATGCTTCTCGAAGTAACTGGTGAGCCACGCGCCGGTTTCAGGGTCCAGGTAGCGATTCAGCAGATAGGCATTGCGATGCATCATGCTGATTTTGAATTTCATCTGCCGCAGGCTGGAGGCGACCTCGCAGGCGAGCAGTCCACCACCGATGACAGCGACCGTTTTCTCCAGGCTCGCCATCTCGCGCAGGGCGAGCGCGTCTCGCGTCGTGCGGAGATAAATGACGTTGCCCAAGCCAACACCCGCGACGGGTGGACGCACCGGCCGGCTCCCCATCGCAAGGCAAGCTTTGTTGAACTCGATCGTCTCGCCGTTTCCCAGCACCGCGAGCCGGCGCTCGATATTCAACTGCGTGACCAACGCTCCGAGGCGCGTCTCGATTTTATGCGCGTCGTACCAAGCCGGCTCGAGTTGGGAGAGCTTCTTTACGGCCGGCGTTTTGTCGCGGAGGAATGCCTTGGAGAGCATCCAGCGCTTGTAGGGGTGGAAGGTCTCGGCTCCGGCGAGAGTGACGCTGCCGCGTTTGTCGAATTTGCGAATGCTTTCGCACACGCTTCCCCCGGCAATGCCGCCTCCGATAATAAGGTAATCACGCTGAATCATCTGCGAGCGGTGACGATAGGAACTCGCATGGGCAAATGGCGAGGTAAAAATTTTCCCGACCGACAATCGGCTTAACGATCTGTTTTGTCTTTCCTCTTCTCGTCCTCGTCTCGTTCTCCTGTTCCCCTCTTCTAGCGCTTACTCTTAATCCTATTCCTGATGCTAATCTGCTTCGCTGGAACAGAAGCAGAGGAGGAACCGAGGACGAGGACGAGGAGAAAGAATTGTTAGCCGAGAACCGCCCGGCAGATCACGACTGACGCCACGACCGCGGTCGAATCGGCGATCAGCCCCGCCGCCACCGCATGCCGCGTCTGCCGAATGGCCACGGCCCCGAAATAAACCGCCAGGACGTAGAACGTCGTCTCCGTGCTGCCGTAGACTGTGGCCGCGATTCGGCTGGTCAGGCTGTCTGGCCCGACGCGGTTGATCAGCTCAACGAAGATCCCTTGCGTCGCACTTCCGCTCAGCGGACGCATCAGCACCAACGGCAGCAGGTCCGCGGGGAAACCGACCTTCGCCAGGGCCGGTCCCAACCAGCGAGTCATCGCGTCGATCACTCCCGCCTGACGCAGCATGCTGATGGAGACCAGCATCGCCACCAGAAACGGCACGATGCGTTGCGCAACCGAGAACGCTTCCCGCGCGCCTTCCACAAATTGCTCGTAAACCTTCACCCCACGGAGAGCGGCATAGAGCGGGAAGAAGGAGAGCAGAAATGGGACAGCCAGAATGGAGATCGCCAAGAGGGAGCGAATGATGGCGGGCTTGCCCTCCAGGTCCGCGGGTGGCGCAGGCACTTGCATCCCGAACGTCGCAGCCGTGGTGCTTGCGATCGCAGGGAACGCCAGCATCACGAACATGGCGACAAAGCAGAGGCTGAAGAGGATGAGCACGCCTTTGCCGAGCGGAGTTACGGGCGGCGGTGCGATGCGCTCTACCTCTACCGGCGTGGCCACGTGACTGGCGGTGCTCTCATCCTTTTCGCGGTCCGCACCGGTCATTTCCCCGAGCGGCGACAGGCGGAAAATGGGGAGCTTTTCCATCAGCTTTGCCGAAAGCACTCCGCACGTCAGAGCGCAGGTGGTGGCAAGGAAAGCTGTCGGCACGATCGCGGTCGGATTCGTGGAACCGGCGATCGCGAGCAGGCCGATCGCGGTGGTCGGGACGAGCTGAATGGATGCGGTATTGATCGCGAGAAAAGTGCACATCGCATTCGTCGCCACGCCCGGCCGGCGATTGAGTGTTTCGAGATCGGCCATCGCGCGGAGACCGAGCGGGGTGGCGGCGTTGCCCAGCCCTAACATGTTGGCGGCCATATTCATCACCATCGATCCCATCGCGGGATGGTTCGGCGGCACTTCGGGAAAGAGCCTGCGCATGATGGGAGCCAGCGCTCGCGCAATGAGCTGCACAAGTCCGGCACGTTCGGCCAGCCGCATAATGCCGAGCCAGATCGCCATGATCCCGACTAGCGGCAGCGCGATTTTCATGACGGCGAGCTCCGCCGTTTCGAATGCTCCTTTCGTGAGCGCCGGTAGCGTGCCGGAAAACCCGCCCACGATCACCGCGATCAGGAGAAAGGCGAGCCAGATGTAATTCAGCACGGCGCTTCCTATCGCAACGCAGCCGCCAACGCAAAGCTGTTGTAGCCGAGGGCGATGACCCCGGCAGCGCGCGGCCGATTCAATCCGACCGGGGGGTCATCGTGCCCGGCTACAACAGCCCGCTACGACTGTTTTAAGAGCGTGGCCGCGTGCTCCAAGGCGGACTTGCTCTGCCCGCCCAACATGCGCGCGATCTCTTCCCGGCGCGCTTTACTCGTTAGCTCGCGCAACTCGGAGTACGTCCGCCCATGTGCCACCTCTTTTGTGACGACGAAGT
>JACCTI010000253.1 GCA_013812515.1 Chthoniobacterales bacterium | reverse complement strand
CGAACAACTCTTGCGCAGAAAGATTTGGCTCTTGCGTTCCAAGCTGCCGCAATTCGGCGAGCAGACTAAGGTCATCATTGCTCGCCAGACTGTCTGTCCCGACGCAGATGTTGAAGCCGAGATCGCGCAGCTTTCGCATTCCAAATCTGGCGTGAGCGAAGTACGCATGACTGCGCGGACAGTGCACAACGTGAAAGCGGGGTGCCTCAGCCAGAAGCTTGAAGTCGTCGGTCGTAAGCTCATTGAGGTGCGCGACGATGCAGCGCTCATCGAGAATGCGATGTCGCAGCATCAGTCCTACTGGCGTCACGTCGCCAGCATCATCCATCCCCCGGCCGATGCTTTCCATGAACTGGAAGAGCGCGCCGCGCGCCCCGCTGAACATCTGCATTTCGTCGACGGATTCGGCTAAATGCGTTGTGAGCAGCAGATCGTTTGTCTGAGCGAGGTTTGACGCTTCTTCGTAGAGCTGAGCTGACGCAGTGAACGGCGCATGCGGCGCCAGCCCTAGTCCGCCGAGCCAGCCGTCCCTCCGCCGAAACGCACGTTGCAGCTGCGCGCAGATTTCAACCAGCGGCTGTTTCGCGCGAACGTCGATGAGTTCCGCAAACCACCACGTGCGGAGCGGCGGCGCGTCCATCCCTGCGAGCAACTCCGGAAACGCTTCGAGATTCGCTGCTGTCGTTGTGCCAAACGCTGCCGCTTCCGCGAAGCCTTCCTCAATCGAACGCAGGTAGTCGTTCTCTGTGAGCGTTGCTTTGAGCACGTTGATCGCCTGAATCCAGGCCGTGAAAGATTCCTGCCGAGGAATAGCTCCGCGTAAACACGTATAGTCGAGATGACAATGCGCGTTGATCAGTCCCGGCAAGAGCGCGGATTCGCCAAGATCAATCGTGTTCCCCCCATTGCTCTTTTTTACGTTAGACCACGGACCGACCTCCGCGATTTTGTCGCCGCGAACGAGAACCGCGCCATTCTCAATCGGCGCGCCATCCATGGTGACGACGTGCCGCGCCCGCAAAATCATTCCGATGTTTTCACCACCTTGCGCGCTTCCGCGACGAGAAGATTACATGCTTCCTGACAGAGCAGCGGCAGCGCAGCTTCGCCACGGCCAGTCTGATCGAAGCCGGGATCAAACTTCACCCGAGGCAGCAATGTCGACGGCACCGCGCCGGCTGCGTCGCGCCGCCAAAGAATCGTCCGCAGACATCCTCCATCCGATTTGCAGAAGTTTCCGACGAGCGCATCGGCTTCTTCGTCACTGATACCCGCCGCGACGCGATACATTCCTGTCTGTCGGGCGAGCGTTTGGCGCAGCGCGGTTATGCGGAGTGTCTCCTTTTTCCACGCCTGATATGCCGCAGCCCGGCCGGGATAAAAATAGGCGAGCGCCAGACGCGCATCCTCTGCGCGGCCCAGCAGCAACGTCCATCCATGCTGCAAGTTCGGCGCGGTTTTTAAGGGGCGGTATCGCCCGCTGTCGTCGTAGCGGGCAAGTTCGGCTGCTGCTTCGGCCTCGCGTTCGATCCGAAGGCTTTCCATCTCCGCATCCTCCCGATGACACAGAGAAAATTCTCCCGCTTCGGTTCGCCTGATCAGAATCTCGCCGACGCAACACGGAAGAACATCCAGCCAATCCGCAGGCGCATGCTGCGCCGTCTCGCTCACTTGAACGCGCGGCCCATCAACATCGCTACGCGTTCAAGGACTTCGCGATCCTCCTTCGAGAACGCCTTCACCTTTTCGCTTTCGGCTGTGATCACACCGACCACGCGTTCCGACTTACTGATCACCGGCACCACGATTTCCGAAAGCGTGCTATGAAACGTCGGCAGATAACGTAGGTCGTTCCTTACATCATCGACCACGATCGTCTCGCGCGATTCGACCGCCGCGCCACACAATCCCTGCGTGGCGGGAAATTGCGGATAGCAGGGCGGCTCATCGCCTGTCCCGGCCAGGATGACAAGATCGCCTCGGCTGAATTTGTACACTCCCACCCAGCGCCACCCGCGCTCGCTCTGGATCATCTCGCACATCCGCTTCACATCCGCCGCCCCCTTCGCGCCCGCGAGAATGAACGCGCCGAGCTCCTGCAGCATCTTGATCGTCTTTGGATTCTTCACGCGACTAAGCCTTCAACGAGTTCCCGCCCGCTCTTCAATTCGGCGAAAGCCTCCGCCTGCTGCACAATCACGTCTGCAAAACGCGCCTCGGTTCCGATCGACCTGGCATAGTACAACTCCCGGCCATGCAGCTTGTGCGGGTTCTGGCGAAAGAGTTCCGCTGTGCTCCGGCGGTCAGTCGCAGAACCAGCAGCCTTCGGCTCAATCCCGAGCAGGACCGGGATGTCTTCATAACTGTGCAGCCCATCGGAGACGAAGAATGGCACGACCACCACATGCCGAGTATCTGTGAGCTTCGCCCAATCAGCAACGAGTGGCGGCTCTTCCATGTAAAGGTTCAGCACCGCGGCGAAGCGATTTAACTCGCGCAGCTTTTCCGCTTCCCGTTTCGCCGCGACCGCGCTGTTGTCGTTCAAGCTCGTGCCGTGCGCCACGATGAGCAGCGTCGTTTCGCCCTCCGGAACACCCGGCGCTACATCGTGCGCGCGCTGCAGCAACAGATCCGTCATCATGGGATGGCTCCCCACCGGGTCGCAATAATTCCAGACTTGTCCCGAAACCCGCTCCGTGCAGCGCCCGCTCAGCTCCAGCTCCCGCGGGATCACCGTCTGCGTGAAGTAGCCTTCGCTGATGAAATTCGGCACCACGTAAACTTCGCGAATCGAGGCGTCTTGAAAGAAGAAAAGCGCATCGCGGAGACTGGACTCTTCTTTCCAAAAGCAGCACGCAACCTCTCCGAAAATCGCACGGCGACGGATCTCCGCGGTGTGCGCCAGAGTCGGGCGGCTTGAGTCCGGGTTCACCGTCGAGCCGTGGCCAACGATGAGCAGCGCCGCATGGCTGAAGTCGCGCGTCATCGCACGAACACTTAAAACCAGCTTTGCCGCGGTGTCATCCTGGACGGACGGCCGCCGTGCCGTCCCATTCTTACACGCGATCTCCCTCAAACTTCGACGTGACAGCGCGCGTCCGTCCCGGAGCTAATCGACAAGCGTCATACAACGCCGACGCTGAACTGAGGGACTTTCACCGAAGACGATTGGCAGCAGCGCCTTGCACGAAATTCGGGCCGCTGTTATTTGCCCCATGCGCTTCCGCACGTATAAAAATGCCGACCTCCGGGTCAGCGAAGTAGGCTTCGGTCTTTGGACAGTCTCCACGGGCTGGTGGGGCCAGTTCACGGAAGGGGAAGCGGTCGCCCTCATGCACAAGGCGTTCGATCTCGGCATTACGCTCTTCGACGCCGCGGATACCTACGGGAATGGACGGAGCGAGGAGCTGATCGCTAAGGCATTCCCCAAGCAACGGGACGAGATCGTGATCGCAACGAAGGTTGGCTACGATTTCGTCACCCACGGCGAGACACGCGGGCGCGGCCAGCGCGAAATCCCACAGGACTTTTCGCCGGAAGCGATCACGCGCGCGACCGAGTCTGCCTTGAAGCGACTGAAGACGGACCGCATCGACCTGCTGCAACTTCACAATATCCGCATGGAGCAGATCGAAGACGACGCTCTCTGGCGGTCGCTCGATCAATTGAAAGCCAGCGGGAAAATCCGCTACCACGGCATCGCTCTGGGACCCGCGATCGGCTGGATGTATGAAGGCATTAACTGCATCCGTTCACGCAAAGTGACGAGCGTGCAGCACATCTACAACATCCTCGAACAACATCCTGGACGCGCCATGCATGACGCCGCTACCGAAGCCGCGCGGGACACAATGTTTCTCATCCGGGTGACGCATTCATCCGGAATGCTGGAAGGCAAATACACCGAGGATACTGTCTTTCCGGCGGGAGATCATCGTCTTCATCGCCCGCGCAGTTGGCTGCTGAATGGAATCAAAAAGGTCAACCGCCTTCGCTTTCTGGAGAGCGAAGAACGCACCCTCGGGCAAGCCGCTCTCCAATGGCTTCTCGCCGATGAACGTGTCGCCTCGACGTTGCCCAACATCTACGAAGAGGCGCAGCTAATCGAGTTTGCAAAAGCGTCCGAGACTCCACGCCTAACGAGTGACGAAATTTCGAGAATCGCCGAGCTTTGCGAAGAAAATTTCGGAGTCGAACGTGAAGAGCCGAAGTTCAAAGGGACAATGGAAGCGCCAACTCCCGCAGCAGGCACAGCCGCTGTCTAGCGGTTGTAGAGGCG
>JACCTI010000248.1 GCA_013812515.1 Chthoniobacterales bacterium | reverse complement strand
ATGCGGAATCGTGAGTAGCTGCTGGATGTTTATGAACGGACCCACTCAGCCAGCGTCTAATCTACCCAAATCCTAAAGCAACTATGTACCCTTCATCCGGTTTCGGCTTCGGTTCTAATTGGCTGCTGCTCGTGGGGCTGCCCTTGATTGTCGGGCTCTGGGCGCAATTCCGGGTCAGCAGCGCTTTTAAAAAGTGGGGTGAGGTTCGCGCCAGCTCAAATGTTACCGGCGCGGAAGCAGCGCGTTCCATTTTGCAGGCCGCCCAGATCGGGGACGTAGACGTTGTCGAGACTAACGATTACCTGGGAGATCACTACGATCCCTCCAGCAAACGGCTTTGCCTTTCCTCCAAGGTTTACCATGAGCCTTCGGTTGCTTCCCTTGGCATCGCTGCGCACGAGACGGGGCATGCGATCCAGCATGCCAAAGCCTACGCCCCGCTGAAGTGGCGCATGGCCATCGTGCCAGTGACCTCCATTGCCTCGCGCATGCTGCCGTTCGTGATTTTCGGCGGCTTTATCTTCCACATCACTGGTCTGATCACACTTGGCATCTACTGCTATCTTATCCTGCTCGCCTTTCAGTTAATCACGCTGCCGGTTGAATTCGATGCCTCGCGTCGTGCGAAAATCATCCTGCAACAGATGGGGATGGTGCAGCCGGGCGAGGAAGTTGCGGGTGTGAATCGCGTTCTGAACGCAGCGGCTTTAACTTACGTTGCCGCATTCGTCGCCACGCTCGGTAACCTGCTCTACCTTATGTCAGTGCGCGATCGGCGCGACTGATGCCCGCCGACGAGGCCAAAAAGATGAGTGCCACCATTGCGTTGCCGCGCCCGCGGCGCTTCTCGGATTTGTTGTCGTCTGGCCTCCAGCCGCGTGCTACTCCTAGGCGCCACGCTATGGAGCACCGGAAAGTGGATGAAGATCAGCAGCTCGTCGCGCGGACGCAAGAAGGTGACGTGGTTGCTTTTGATCGGCTCGTCGTCAAGTACACGGCGCGCTTGTACGGACTCATCTACAACATGACCTCGAATCATGAGGACACGAACGACCTGCTGCAGGACGTGTTCTCGAAGGCTTACAAATCGATCCGCGGGTTCCGCGGCAAGTCATCGTTCTACACCTGGATCCATTCCATCGCGGTAAACATGACGCTCAATTTCCTGAAGAAGCGCGGTCGCCGATTCAATCTCAGCCTCGATGATGTGGACGCGAGTATTCAGAACGACAAAGAGTTCCTTGAGCTTACGCAAACGAGCAGTCCTGTGCGTGAAGCAGATCTTTCCGAGCTCCAGTTAAGATTGAACGAGGCTATGATGAAATTGTCTGACGAACACAGAGCCGTGGTCACCATGTTTCACATTCAAGGAATGCCCCACGCGGAAATCAGTAAAATCTTGCGCGTCTCGGAAGGCACGGTACGTTCCCGACTCTTCTACGCGAATCGCCAGCTGCAGAATTATCTGGAGGAATTCCGGAAGAATCCCGTTTCCTAATCGACCGCCGCATGGACCATTTCAACGACGAAGAGATCGGCAAGCTTTTGCGTTTGAAGCGACATGAGCAGCCGCCTCCCGGTTATCTCGATGACTTCCTGCACGAGTTTCATCGGCGCCAACGGGCCGAGCTCCTTCGGCAGCCGCTCTGGCGTGTAGCCTGGCAGCGCGCGCACGACTTCATGTTCCAGATGAACGTCCCCACTCTGGCTTCCTATCCGGCCGCAGCGGCCGCGATCGTAGTTCTCGCGACGGTACTTTCGCTTAAGGTGTCCCAAACTCCATCGAATGTGAACGTCGCGACTACCGCGACGCGCTCGATGCCGCCGGCCATGCAAGTGGCCGAATCAGACCCGGCCTGGAGCCTTTCCACTCCAGTCGCGATGCGTGATCTCGGCGCAACTCCTCTCCGCATGGCGCCTGCAAGTGCCCCGACTCACCGAACCACAGCGACCCCGCGCTACGTGCTTGATAGCACTCCAGTGAGTTATGAGGCAGCTCTCCGGTTCTAACGGGCGTACCGTTTCTCGTTCGCAGTCCCTCTTTAACGCGGTGACGAGGTTTTTCCTCGCTCTGGGCCTTGTGTTCTGGACGAGCACGCTGCGCGCACAGGAGCAATCGGCCTCTTCGATCAGTCGCGAGGTCAAAGAGATTTTTGAGAGGTCGGCGCGCGCGGTCGTGAAAATTCGCGCCGTCGATGAGCACGGCAAACTTGCCGGCACAGGCTTCTTTATTGATCCGACTGGAACTCTCTACACCGCGTTTTCTGTCGGCGCTGATGCCGACGATTTCACGATCGAGCTCGACGGGAAGGAAGTTCCAGCGCGGCAAGTCATGACGGACCGGCGGAGCGGCATTGCTTTGCTGAAAGTAGACATGCCGACACCTGCTTTGCCGGTGGGCAAATCGGGCGGACTCGAAGTGACTGCACCCGTCATGACAATCGGCTTTCCGCTCGATCTGCCGAAGTCGCCGAGCTACGGGATGATTGCCGGTTTCGATCGCAAATTTCTCGGCCGCTATTTTTCGACAACACATCTCCGGGTGAATTTGCCGACGCAGCGCGGTGAGGCAGGTGCGCCGTTGTTGAATTTCAAAGGCGAAGTCGTTGGCATTCTCGTGAGCAGCGTCGAGAACGGCTCCGCCTGTTACGCCTTGCCGATCGACGCTGCCGAAAAGATCCGGACCGACTTCGTGCGTTTCGGCGAAGTGCGGCACGGTTGGATTGGTATCAACGTCGCGGAAGCGCCTTCGCCGCTGGAAGGCTCGCGTGCTCAGTTTTCCGAGATTATGCCTGGAACGCCGGCCGCGGAATCCGGGGCAAAGCCCGGCGATATTTTGCTCCAGGTCGGCAAAACGCCGGTGCACGAACCGGAAGACGTCATCGATGCTTCTTTCTTTATCACGGCAGGTGATCCGGTTCCGATCACGGTCCTTCGCGGAAATGAGAAGATGACGTTTACGGTCGAGGCCGGTTTCCATCCCGCTGCGCAGAGGCCGCCCGTCGTGGCATCGCCTCTCTCGCCGCAAGCCTTGCCGCTGGGGCTGGATCGCACGCCGTAGAGTGTAGAGGCGCTTGCGCCAGGCTCCTGCAGGGAGAGTTTGCTCGCGAAGCCGGTGCCTGGCACAAGCACACCTACAACAACATCGCGCGAAACTCAGCTTCGCTCAGCACGCGAACTCCGAGCTTCTTTGCCTTTTCCAATTTGCCGCCCGCGTCTTCTCCTGCCAGCACATAACCGGTTTTCTTGCTGACGCTGCCGCTGACCTTGCCGCCGCGCGCAATGATCGCTTCGGCGATCTCATCGCGAGGTTGGCTCAGTGTTCCAGTGATGACCCAGGTGCCCTGCCGGAACGAAGAATCCGCGGCGCTGATCGGTCCCGGCTCTCCATCGTCGAGGTGAACGTCGGCCGTAGCGAGCCGCGCGATCAGCGCGCGATTCGCTGGTTCCTGAAAAAAGGTGTGGATGCTTTGCCCGACGACTTCCCCGACCTCCGAAATTCGCTGCAGCTCGTCGACGGAGCTGTCCATCAGCCCTTGTAGATTCTGAAAGTGATCAGCGAGCGCGCGGGATGCGCTCACACCTGCATGGAGAATACCGAGCCCGAAAATCAGCCGCCAAAGCGGCCGCGTCTTACTTCGTGCGATCGCTTCCAATAAATTGCTGATGCTCTTTTCGCCGACGCGTTCGAGCTCCCCGAGCCTGGTCGCGTCGAGCCGGTAAATGTCGCTCACATCACGCAGCAAACGGTGCTCGACCATCTGAGCGACCATGGCTTCGCCCAAGCCTTCGATGTCCATGGCACCGCGTGAAGCGAAGTGGGAAATACGCCGTCGAAGTTGCGCGGGACACTGCGCGTTGACACATCGCACCGCGACCTGCCCCTCATCCTTCTGCACGAGACTCCCGCATTCGGGGCAGTTCTTCGGCATGTGAAACTCCCGCTCGGCTCCGGTGCGCAGCTCCATCCGAACACTCACGACGGCAGGAATAACGTCCCCGGCTTTCTCGATCACGACCGTATCGCCGATCCGTATGTCCTTGCGTTGGATTTCCTCTTCGTTGTGCAATGTCGCCCGAGCCACGCGGCTGCCGCCGACAGTTACCGGTTCGAGCGCGGCGACTGGCGTGAGAACACCGGTGCGCCCGACCTGGACTAGAATGTCGAGCAAGCGTGTATCGGCTCGTTCCGCTTCGTATTTGAATGCAATCGCCCAACGCGGTGACTTCGCGGTGAAGCCGAGCAACTCGCGTTGCGCGAACGAGTCGATCTTCACTACGGCACCGTCGGTTTGGTAAGCAAAGCCGTGTCGCACCTGGTTGAGTTCGTGAATCGCCCTCAGCGTTTCCTCGAGAGACTCCGCTATCCACCAACGCTCGCCGGCCGGCAGACCGAGACGTCGGAACAGTGGAAACAAATCCGTATGCCGGATTAGTTCCGCGCCTTCCAATTGGCCAGTCCCGTAAAAAATTACACCAAGTGGTCGCTGAGCTGCGATGCCAGGATCGAGCTGCTTGAGTGATCCGGCAGCAGCATTGCGTGGGTTCGCAAAGACCGGCAGGCCATCTTCTGCGCGTGCGGCGTTCAGCTTCGCGAAGCCTTCTTTATGCATGAAGACTTCACCGCGGACTTCAAGGATACTTGGCGCCGAGCCTTTCAACCTTACAGGCACGGATCGGATCGTGCGGACATTCTGCGTGATGTCGTCCCCGACGGTACCATCTCCGCGCGTCGCGGCGTAGCGAAGTTGACCCGCTTCATACAGGAGCGACACAGCCACCCCGTCGACCTTGGGCTCGATCACGACCGGAATTTTCTTCCCGGGCAAGACGCGCTCCAGGCGGCGGTAAAAATCGCGCACCTCCTCTTCCGAGTAAGTGTTCTCGAGGCTCAACATCGGCGCTCGGTGCGTCACCTGCGCGAATGATTTCAGGGGCACGCCCCCGACTTTGTGTGTCGGCGAATCGGTGGAGTTGAACTCCGGGAATTCCTTCTCCAGATCCACGAGCTCGCGATAGAGCGCGTCGTACTCCTGGTCGGTGATTGTCGGCGCCGCTTCTTCGTAGTAGCGGCGGTTGTGCTCCTCGATTTCCGCACGCAGCATCTGCACCTTTCGCTGTGCGGTCTGTCGCATCAAAGACACGGCGGCAGCATACGGTTCTGCTGGAGCGGAGCAATGTTCTGGCATTACTGATGGGCTTCCTGTGCCCGCCTTCGCCACTCAGAAGCTTCTTGCCCAAGGTGGCGTAGTAGCAAACCTGCTGGAGACACCCTGTCTCGGCGAGCGCGCAGTGATCGGAACCTTCTCTGACGTTATCAAATGAGCGGCAACACGTGCCTGCATGGACGGCTTTCCAGCTGCTCAGTCGAAGAGTGATTGAGAACTTTGCGATGATCATGCGGACGGCGATCAAAAAAACCCGGGAGATAAGCGCAGCGGCTGCCTCGGACACGAAGCAAAGGAAACTCAACCCAAAGGAAAACTATGCTCTGGACTATCTTCGTTATCTTGCTCGTGCTTTGGCTGCTCGGACTCGTCAGCTCCTACACGATGGGCGGATTCATTCATATCCTACTCGTCATCGCCGTCGTCATCCTGATTATCAATCTAGTTCAGGGCCGACGGACACTCTAAGGGTCGGAGCAAATGAAGCCCGCAGGCATCATCGGTTTCATTCTCATCGTCATCGGCATCATCGCCCTAGCGTATGGCGGCTTCAGCTACACGAAGCGCGAGAGGGTGATCGATGCTGGCCCGTTGCAGGTAAGCGCGGATCGGGAGAAGACGGTGCCATTTCCGCCGATTCTCGGCGGAATCTGCTTGGTGGGCGGGATCGTTTTGGTGCTCGCCGGTAACAGGAAGAGCTAAGCGCTGATGGGCCGTTGCGGGCTCGGAGAGCCCGGCTGCGTTCGACTTCTACCATCCGGTCGCTCCATGTCAGCCGCTCTTCAGTCGCGCGCTCGCGCACGACGATCAGGCAAGGACCCAGAAGATGTTGGGCGCGCCTAGCACGCATCCGCGACATCGATATGGCGAAATGGTGGTCAATCGGGGAATGTAGCCAAGAGACCGCGAGGGAATAGCGCGCCTGCAAACGCGCGCTGCGATCACCCAAACGGTCGTTAGTCAGGACCTCGAAGGGAGGGATTGTTTTTGCGTCGAGACGGGGAGGAGCTCCGCCCACGTGAACCTACCTGTGGAGTCTTACGTCGCGCCGAATGTTGCTAACGGGTTAGGATTCGAGAGCGAATCAGCGCATAGCGCGCCGTCCTGCCCGTTTAACCGCCCGCCTTCATAACCGCGAATGTCTTGCTACCTTTGCGGTCGAGGTAGAGCAGGATGCCTTTCCGCAAGTCAGCCTTGGTGAGCGCTTCGCGGAATGAGGCAACGTTCGTCACTGGTTTGCCATCCACTTCGGTGATGACGTCCTCACGCTCGATCCCTTGTGCCGAGGCGAGACTGTTGTCAGCGACCTCGGTGACGATTACACCTTGCTGCACGTCCAGCTTGAGACGCTCGGCAACTTCTTTGGTCAGGTCCTGTACCTGCAAGCCAAACTTGTTCATGTCCTCAGGCTTGGGCGGTGAGGGCGCGCTCTGATTCGAGGCGCGTCCGATCTCACCCGGCAACTCGCCTGCAGTCACTGGAATCTTTAATGTCTGGCCCTTGCGCCAAACGGTGAGGTCTACGTTCTGGCCGACCTTCTTCTTCAAGATCTCCCGTTGCAATTGCGTGTCAGTACTAATCGGCGTTCCATCTACCTGCGTGATCACGTCGAACGGGCGGAGATCGCTTTTGTAGGCCGGCGCGTCGGCCTCGATCGTCCGCACGACCACACCCTTATCGAGGCCCTTGAACAGATCGCGGATCGAAGCATCGTCGCCCAGCGTTTCGATGCGGATGCCGAGCCAGGGCCGGATAATCTTTTGCCCCGCAATCAACTGTTGGCCGATGTCGTTCGCGAGATTGATTGGGATGGCAAAGCCAAGACCGCGATTCAAGCCGTTGATCAGCGTATTCATGCCGATGACACGCCCGTCGATATCGCAAAGCGGGCCGCCGCTGTTGCCGGGATTGATCGAGGCGTCCGTCTGGAGATAATCCGAGATCGAGTAGCCGCCCGTCGCCAGCAATTTGCTCCGGCCTTTCCCGCTGATCACCCCATACGTGAACGTGTAGTCGAGCTTAAACGGCGCCCCGATCGCGAACGCGAATTGTCCCACGCGCACCGCTTCGCTGTCCCCAATCTGCACCACGGGGAGATTAGCCGCGTCGATCTTGATCACCGCGACATCCGTCTTCTCGTCGCTACCGACAAGCTTGGCTTGGAACTCGCGGCCATCCTTCAATTTCACATCGATCCGCTCTGCGCCTTCGAGGACATGGTTGTTCGTGAAGATGAACCCATCAGGCCGCACAATGAAGCCCGAGCCTTCGCTCTGCA
>JACCTI010000229.1 GCA_013812515.1 Chthoniobacterales bacterium | reverse complement strand
CACTGCTCACCCTCGTTGCTATCCTCTCGCTATCGTGTGCAAGCTCGACGGAGGCGCAGCGCAGCGCGAGCCGTAGCGCTGACGAGCGTTACCCCGGTTGGCGCACAAATACCGCGAAGCGTTCGATTGAGCTCAGCGAACTCATATCAGGTGGTCCTCCGAAGGACGGCATCCCGGCTATTGATCGTCCAAACTTCATCTCCATTGCAGAGGCAGGCAAGTGGTTGGGTGGCAATGAGCCGGTGATCGCGCTTGAAGTTGAAGGAGAGGTGCGAGCCTACCCGCTACAGATTCTCATCTGGCACGAGATCGTCAACGACGAAATTGGGGGGGTGTGAAAGGACTGGTGGCGGGAACGATTGGTGGACTAGTTGCTTCATGGGTGATGGAGGAGTTTCAAGCTTTTTAGATCAAAGCATCCGAGGCCGTACAGCACTCTCAGGTGAACGGCTCAAACGAGTCCTCGTCCTCAACGCAACAAAGGGAGCAATCTCCCGACGACGGCGAAGAGCAGGAGCCTGCCACAGTTAAAGCGGCGGAGACAATCTCTGAGATAATCCTGGGCCACCAGTTAGCAGAGAATGAAAAAGAGATTGCGGGCGACCTGGTGCATTACGCGACCGGCGCGGCGTCAGGCGCAGTCTATGGCGCTGCGGCTGAGTTGGCTCCTGAATTGACGGTCGGGGCAGGAATACCTTTCGGTACTGCCGTCTGGTTAATCGTCGACGAAGGCGCGGTACCATTGCTCGGCCTCTCGAAAAGACCAACCGAGTATCCACTCTCGACGCACATTTATGCGCTGGCGTCACATTTTGTCTATGGCCTGACGACGGACATAGTGCGGCGAGCAGTTCGGAGTATGCTGTAAGGCTTAGAGACAGGGCGTCCGAATCAAAGCAGCTCCAAATAGGGAGGGATGATGAAACCGAACGATGAGGCCGGCACACTCCCGACTCCGGAAAGACCGTTTCGCGTCCTCCTCATCTCCGGCTCAGATCGCCGGCAGTACAACTGCCCCGGCGTAGATTCCAAGTCGCGCACCCTGATGCTGCGCATGAGTGAGCGCCTCCCGCAGGAGTGGGAGATTGATTACGAAGACCTCGGCAATGTCTATGCCCGTGCGCGCATACAAAGCTGCAACGCCTGCGTCTCGACTTCGATGGCACTCTGTGTCTGGCCGTGTAACTATTATGAGAAGAACAATTCAGCCGAGCCTGACTTGATGTGGGATCTGGATATGTACGCGCGACTTGATCTGGCGGACGCATGGGCGGTCATCGCCCCCGTCAACTGGTATGCGCCGACGAGCAATCTGAAGCTGATGTTCGACCGGCTGGTGTGCATGAACGGGGGCAACCCGCGTGAGGATTTGATTGAACATAAGAATCAGGAGCTGGCGATGAAGCTGGAACATGCGTCAGAGTGGGCGGAGTTGAGCTTGAATCATCTGGAGGGGCGCACGGCTGGCTTCTTCTGCTACGGGGATGGCGGCGGCGATGAGTTGGACGACCGGGGACGCCCGAAGATTCTTCGGCACAAAGAGTACTTCGATCCTGAGAAAGAGCCTTTCCCGGAGATGCGCGATACTTATGCACCGCTCGTCTGGCAGTGTCGTTACGGCGGGGTCGAAGTCCCGGATCAGCTCTGGCGTTATGTCGGGTTCGGGCAGGGTAAGAAGTACAGCGACAATCAGGCGGAGGACATGGCAACTGAGACGAACGTCTTTGCGGAGTTTGACGAGTGGGCGGATGCCTTCGCCGCTTTCGTTAGCGACAAAGGCAAGGTCGAACTGGGAAAGTACCGGGCTTATGAATACAAGCCGCCGGGCCATTTGACGGAAGACCTGAAACTGAAATGGCGAGAGATCAAGATTGGTCTGGGACATCCGCCGAAAGGATCGTCTCCTGCCAGGCAGAAAGAACTAGGTCTTAACCGCGACGAAACGCTTAGGCCCAAGAAGAGCGAGGGCAAGAAGTTGCGTGAGTGATAAACTCGTCAAAGCTGTGACAGTTAACAACGTGTGATTGAAGAATCCGGGAGGGATGTGATGCTGGGATTCGGTAAACAGAAACAGGTGACTGAATACGAAGCGGATGGTGAGAGCGAGCGCGTCTATCACGAAATCAAACAGACTTTGCGCGTCACCGGCATCAATCTGAACTTTCGCACGTGGGCCGGATACGAGAAGTTCTTTCCGGCGATGTGGGACGCGATGCGACCCTTAGCGGAGACGCGCGCTTTCGAGACGGCAGCGGATTGCGTGCGTGCCGAAGCGGTGCGCGCCGCCGACAAGTTGCTCCGACTTGAGAATCAATCGCGCGCCGCTTTAGGCGAGAGTCAGGCTTACCAGCTTCGTGCTGCGCTCGATCTGTACCAATACATCAATCCCAAGCTGCTCGTCTTCACCTCCGCCGTGAAGCTGGCTCTCGATGGGGCACAGCCGGAACGCGGAGGCAAAGCAAGCGCGGACGTTGAACTCATCGAACGCGGCGTGCCCGCCCGGATGTATCCGATGGAGATGGTCTCGTCGGAGCCGGAAGAGGAGCGCATCAAAGAACTCTTCGAGGACATCAAGCAGACGCTCTCGCTTTCGTCCATCAACAGCGACTACCGCACGCTCGCGCTCTGGCCCGATTATCTCAGTGCCGGTTGGAAAAAATTGAAGCCGATTGTGCAGGGCGACGAGTTCAAACGGGCTTCTGACAATTTACGCGAGACGGCGCGCAAGCTTGCGCACACACTTCCCTTTCCCGTACCGCTATCTCGCGAACGCCTCGAAGAACTCGGCGAGGATGCGGACGAGATAGCCACGACGACTGAAAAGTTCGAGCGTCTTCTGCCGTCGCTGATTATCAACATCGCCCTGTTTTCGCTCGACTGGAAGACGCCCGAGACGCTCGTGCAGTCGCCGTTTCCGGCAAGGCCGCGTCGGAATGCAGTTCAAGGAGGTGCGCGATGAACTGGAGAGAATTTCAATCAATGCAGCGCGTCGCCCAACTCGGCGACCGCTTCATCAGTTATCTGGATGAAGGCACGGGCGAACCCGTCATCCTAATCCACGGCATCCCCGTATGGGGCTACCTCTGGCACGCCCTCACGCCTGCGCTCGCCAAACAGAATCGCGTGCTCGCGCCTGACCTGCTCGGCTTCGGCTACTCCGACAAGAGCGACTGTTTCGACCGCTCCATCGCGCGGCAGGCTGAGATGATTGACGCCTGGATGGATAAGATTGGAATTGAGCGCGCACACATCGTCGCGCACGACATCGGCGGCGGCGTGGCCTTGCGGTTGGCGACGCTCTTCCCGCATCGCGTCATGCGTCTCTGCGTGATGAACACGGTCTGCTACGACTCCTGGCCGATTGAAGCGATGCTGCAATTCGGTCACCCGGAGACGCGCCGCAAGCTTTCTGCCGCGAGCGCCATCACGATGCTCAAGCAGGCGCTCAAACAGGGCTTTGCCAAATCACCTGATGACGAACTGCTCGACTCTCTCCTCGTGCCTTACACCACGGAGGTCGGCAAGCTTTCGCTGATACGCAATGCGGCGGCGCTCAACACGAATTTAACGACCGAGATCACCGCCTTGCTTCCGAAGATAGAAGCGCCAACGCTCATCCTGTGGGGCGAGGATGATCTCTTTCAACTTGTGAAGTACGGCGAGCGTCTGGCGCGAGACATCCCCGGCGCGCAGCTCGTCCGCGTGAAAGACGCGCGCCACTTCCTCATGCTCGACCAGCCGGACGAAGTGGCCGAGCACGTCTCCGCTTTCCTCAAAGGAGAGCAGGTCGAAACCGCTCACGCTGGTTAATGAAAAGGAGAGACACCAATGGATAAGACGATTTCGAGAGATGAACTGAAGGAGAAGATTGATCACGGCGACAAGTTCCTGCTCGTCGAAACTCTGCCCGCGACGGCTTATCATCACGCGCACCTGCCGGGCGCAGTCAACCTGCCGCCCGATCAGGTAACGCAACTGGCTCCCAAGCTCATGCCGGACCAGAGCGCGGAGATTGTGGTCTATTGCGCCAGCCCGACGTGACACGCTTCAGAAACGGCTGCCCGTGAACTGGCGGCGCTTGGGTACACGAACGTGCGGGATTACGCGGAAGGTAAGTCTGACTGGGTTGACGCGGGGCTGCCCACCGAGAGTGAGCATAAACACTGAGGATGGAAAATGAGCACGCGTATGGATGTGGAACTTGAGGTTAATGAGAGATACGGACGGGCGGCGCAGAGGCACGAGGCGGAGCTGTGCTGCCCCGTCGAATACGACCCGAAGTTTTTGGGTGTCATCCCCGACGAGATCAAAGAGCGCGACTACGGCTGCGGCGACCCTTCGGTATTTGTGCGCGAGGGCGACTGCGTGCTCGACTTGGGTTCGGGCGGGGGCAAGATTTGTTACATCGCGGCGCAGATTGTCGGTCCGACAGGGCGCGTCATCGGGGTGGATGCGAATGAAGAGATGCTCGCGCTGGCCGAGAAGCACCGGCACGGCATCGGGGAGCGCGTCGGCTACCTCAACGTGGAATTTCGCAAAGGGCGGATACAGGATTTGCGCCTCGACCTGTCGCTCGTTGATGCGTACCTCGCCGCAAACCCGGTCGCCGCGGCGGCAGACCTCGCGCGCCTTGAGGCTTATTGCTCCGAGATTAAATCAGACCGCCCGCTCGTCGCGGATG
>JACCTI010000208.1 GCA_013812515.1 Chthoniobacterales bacterium | reverse complement strand
GGGAACCGTCTGGCTGGCGCGACGCGCGGACCAGCAATTCGAAAAGCTGGTCGCGATCAAACTGCTCAAGCGAGGGACCGACACGGACGAAGTGCTCACTCGCTTCCAAGCCGAGCGGCAAATCCTGACGCGGCTCGATCATCCCAACATCGCGCGCTTGCTCGATGCCGGCACGACTGAGACAGCCTGCCCTATTTCGTGATGGAGTACGTGGAAGGCCGGCGAGTCACGGAGTTCGTGCTCGAGCAGCAGCTCCCATTGCGCGAACGATTGCAGCTCTTCCTGAAAATCTGCCGGGCCGTCCAGTTCGCCCACCAGCATCTCGTTGTTCATCGCGACCTGAAACCGGGCAACATCCTCGTCACCGCGGAGGGCGAGCCGAAGTTGCTCGATTTCGGCGGGGCCAAGTTATTGGACCCCGGCGACGACACCTGGCAAATGACCATCGCGGGCCACGAACGCTTCACGCCAGGTTATGCTTCGCCAGAACAGGTCCGCGCGGAGCCCATTACCACTGTGAGCGACGTCTACTCGCTCGGGGCGCTTCTTTATGAAGTCCTCACGGGAACGCCGCCGCATCGTTTCTCCACCGCCACGCAAATCGCGCGCGTCATTCTCGAAGAGGAGCCGCTCCGTCCCAGCGCGGCCGCGGCGGATCCCGCAATTCGCCGGCAGTTGCGCGGCGATCTCGATACCATCCTGCTCCGCGCGCAGGCCAAGGATCCGGAACGACGCTACCGCAGCGCAGGGCATTTCGCGGATGATCTCCGCCGTTATCTCGAAAACCGGCCGGTCCGCGCACGACCGGACACCTTCGGGTATCGCGCTGGCAAATTTCTGCGTCGCAATAAAATGGGCGCGGGCGCGGCGATCCTCGTGCTCTTTCTCTTGTTCGCCGGCGTCATCGCCACGGCGCGGCAGGCGCAGATTGCAAACCGGGAGCGTGCACGGGCGGAGCGTCGTTTCAATGACGTCCGCAAGATCGCGAACTCATTCATGTTCGAGCTCCACAACGCGATCAAAGATCTTCCCGGCGGGCTGACCGCCCGGCAGCTCGTAACCCAACATGCGCTCGAATATCTCGACAGTCTGGCGGAAGAATCCGGCAACGATCTTTCCTTGAAGAGCGAATTAGCGACCGCTTACGAAAAAATCGGGCTGGTTACTTTCGGCGTGCAACAGGCGCTCAACGCTCATCGCAAAGCTACTGCTTTGAACGAAGAGCTTGTGCAAGCCGATCCAAAAAATGCCGCGTATCGAAAGCAACTTTCGGAAAGCTGCAAGAATCTGGGCGACGTGCTGAGGATCGCGGGCAATTCAACCCAAGCGATCAAGCAGGCACGGAGATCACTCGCCCTTATCCAATCGCTCGCGACGGACGACCCGGGCGCGGCGGAAATCCAGGCCGCGCTTGCTGACCGTTATCTCGAGCTGGGTTTCGCACTAATTGACGCGGGGGACCTCAGAGCGGCGCTGCAAAACGATCTCCAGGCGATGGCGATTCAGGAAGAGGTCGTCGCGCAGAATTCCTCGGACAAGCAAGCGTTGCGCGAGCTCGGCGCCATTTACGGCACGATCAGTAATGCCTACGAAGACTCGGGAGACTACGAAACGGCGCTCGCCTATAATCGCAAATCGCAGGAGGCGATGCGAGAGACGGTCGAGTCTGACCCTACCAGTGCTTCAGCGCGCCGGGACAGGTGGGCGGCTTGTTTTCGCACGGGCCGGCAGCTTGCGCTCACCGGCGAGACAAGCGGCGCGCTCGACAATTACACCAAAGCGACAGAGTTGATGGAAGGGCTCGCCACGGCCGATCCCGCCGATAAAGGTCATCGGCGCTGGCTCGCTCTCACCTACCTTTCGCTGGGCGAGTTATTCGCGAAGCTCGATCAGCCGAACCGAGCGCTCGAGATTTATCGCAAGGCTATCGCGATCAGCGAACAGGTTTTCGCTCCCGATCCCGACCGCGCCGAGGTGCAGAGAGATTTGGCCAGAATGCATGAAGCGATGGGGCTGTTGCTCGCGAACACGGATCAACCCGCTCCGGCTCTGGAATACTTCAAGAAGGCTGAGGCGATGGCTCAAGCCTCAGC
>JACCTI010000207.1 GCA_013812515.1 Chthoniobacterales bacterium | reverse complement strand
CCGGATCATCCACCATGTCGACCTTGTTCAGAAACACGACCACCGAAGGCACACCCACCTGTCGCGCGAGCAGAATATGCTCACGTGTTTGCGGCATCGGACCGTCCGCAGCCGAGACGACGAGAATCGCGCCATCCATCTGCGCGGCACCGGTGATCATGTTCTTCACATAATCGGCATGCCCAGGGCAATCGACGTGGGCGTAGTGGCGCTTGTCGCTCTGATACTCCACGTGTGCAGTCGAGATTGTAATGCCACGCTCTTTCTCTTCCGGCGCGGCGTCGATTGAATCGTAGGCGCGAGCTTGTGCGAAACCCTTCTTCGCCAGCACGCTGGTGATCGCAGCCGTGAGTGTCGTTTTGCCGTGATCAACGTGACCGATCGTGCCGACGTTCACGTGCGGCTTTGTCCGTTCGAATTTGTCCTTAGCCATCTCGATTCTCCTTGTGTGTTAACTGATCTAAGCCTTGTTCTGTATGTAGTTGTTGCTGCCCGGCGCGAGCTCATTCTGGAGCCCACAACCGGGATTGAACCGGTGACCTCGTCCTTACCAAGGACGTGCTCTACCAACTGAGCTATGTGGGCGGCGTTTCCTCATCTCGCTGCTTATCGCAATCTCGCAATTCGAGTCTGACGACAAACCGGTTGTGCAATGCCGGAGAGATAAAAGTCCCAGAGCCGCGTCAAACTTCGCAATTTGAACGACCTTGGGACTTCTCGTTCCTGCAAAAAGCGTCGGCAAGCTAACAGCGCCGTTTCGGGTGTCAAAGAAATTCCGTGCCGGGTGTAGAAGCGCTTGTGTCAAACGCCGGCCTTTTGTTTCCGCCCCGCTCCTCCTCCGAGCCTTGGCACAAGCACCGCTACAGCCGGCGGTGCTGGACACAGGCACCGCCACACGGTTCGCCGCCAGGATTAGCTACCGGGGGAAGGAGCTCCAGCCGCAGCAGGTGATGCCCCCGAAGCGCCTGTTTTACTGCGCGCTTCGAGCGACTTTATCCGATTCTGCGCGTCACTATCACCCGGCTTGAGTTCGAGAACTTTTTGGAAATCCGCCAGCGCCTTGTCGTTTTCTCCCGACTGGCTGTAAGCAAAGCCACGCCGGCGATAAGCTTCTGCATCTTTCGGTGATCCCTTGATCAACTTCGTGAAGTCCTCAATCGCCTTGTCGTACTGCTTCGTACTGCGGAAAGCGAAGCCCCGGCGTTCCAGTGCTTGCGCGTCGTTTGGGTTATCGGCCAGAACGGCCGAGTAATCCTCGATCGCGTTTTCAAAATCATCCTTAGAGATGTAAGCGAACCCCCGATAACGGAGGCTGTCCTTGTCGTCTTCGTTCATATCGATCGCCTTCGTCAGGTCCTCGATCGCTCCGTCGAAGTTCTTCTGAGAAACCTTCACCTTCCCGCGCTCCGCGAATGCGTCCGCGGTGTCCGGTTTCATCTCGATTACTTTGCTGAAATCCTTTTCCGCTTCCGGCAGCTTGCCCGCCATGCGCAGCGCTTTGCCACGGTTAAGATAATGTTTTGTGTCCTGCGGATCCGCCTTGGCGGCAAGGCCAAACTCCTCCGCGGCCTCTGCGTATTTTTTGTTTTTCGCCAATTCGACACCTTTGCGTGCGTGTTCTGCGGAATCTCCCTGGGCAAAGGTTTGCGGCACTAGCAGGTCAAGCGCCAGCAGTGACAATGCAGCGACCAAAGGGATGGTTGATTTCATAATAACTTGGAAGTCCTGAGATGATTTACGGCTCGGATGTATTCGGCAGACCGGCAGTTCCTGGACTCCTAAACCTCGCGCCTCGTCATCGATATTTTTGCGATCACCACGATGACGATGAAAAGCGCGACGAGCACGCCGATAGCGAGGAAGATATTCTTGCGCGTGAGCAGCTGTGGTTTCGGTGTTGGAGTCGCTTTGGGCGCAGCAGTGGCAACCGGTGCGGCCGGAGGCGGCGCGAGCTTTGCCTGCACATAACGAAGGCGATCCTGCGCCGCGAAATCATCGGGGCGTACGCTTACAGCTTTCTGCAAATCGGGGAGCGCCTTGTCCAATTGGTTCAGCGCGACGTAAACGTCCGCGCGGCGGTTGAGGCCGAGGGAGCTGTCGGGGGTTTGTTCCAGCGCGTTACTGTAGTCCGCCAGCGCCATGTCGTAGTTCTTTTGCCGGTAATAGGCCAGCCCGCGTCGTTCCAGAGTCCGTGGATCATTCGGCTTCAGCTCGAGTGCTTTGTTCAAATCTGCGAACGCCGCGTCGAGCTGGTTCTGTTCGCTCAGTGCCGCACCGCGATTCGAATAGCCCGCGTAATCCTTGGGAAGGAACTCGATCGCTTTCGTGAAATCAGCCGCCGCCTCGGTAAATTTTTTCAAAGCGAGGTAAGCGCCTCCCCGGTCATTGTAGAGCCGGGCATTTTTCGGACTCTGCTCGATCGCGAGAGTGTACTCAGCGATCGCTTCGGGTAACGCTCCGGCCTGCGCGAGCTGCCCTGCCTTGGTCACATGCTCGGACGCTCCTGCCGCGCCTTTCTTCTCTTTGCCCTGCGCTTGTACCGTGCCGGTCTGCGCAACGCACAGCACGGTGACGGCCGCGATTAAAATATTGATTCGATTTTTTGCCATATGCATCGGGTCTTTAGTCCTTTCGTTTTGTAGCCAGTAATCGTTTGCAGACCAGCAAATTAAACTGCTCTATCGCGAGGATGACGCGATCGCCCGACGGAATACAGCCCCAAATCGCACCCCGGAAGCAGGGTGATTTCTCGAAGGGCTACGCCGCCATTTCTGGCACCGTTCTGATCTGGTCCACGCCCTCCCTGTTCATGTTCTACCTGAACCGTTTCTATGACCCGTACGCGCAGAACTTTTACCGCTATTCGATAGCTTGCCTGGTTGTTCTCCCATTCGTCTTCTACCCGTTCGAGCGGAGGGCGGTTCCGCTCCGGCTTCTCCTCGCCTGCCTTCTGCCCGCGCTGCCGAACGTTGTCCATCAGCTCACGCAGGTAATGGCGTTGTTTTACATGGGACCGGGCGCTTACGCCATCTTCATGCGCTCGACTGTTATCATGACCGCGATCCTTGCGCTTATCTTCTTCCCGGAAGAACGCTGGATCCTTCGGCAGTGGCGTTTTCAACTCGGCACACTCTTCGGGCTGCTGGGCGCGACTGGCGTCCTCTGGTTTCAGCCCGGCTGGGCCGCT
>JACCTI010000194.1 GCA_013812515.1 Chthoniobacterales bacterium | reverse complement strand
TATCCGGAGCTGCGTTCGATCCAATACACGCTCGAGTCGTTAGACCTGGCCCAGGTGCTGACTGAGGCGAACCTTGTTCTCGTTCACGAATGGAGCGACCACGAACTCGTCCGGCGCGTGGGGCAGCATCGTGCCGCGACTGGCGGCTACAGGCTTCTGTTCCACGATACGCACCACCGCGCGATCACCGCGCCGGAGCAGATGCAAAGCTACGACCTCTCGCACTACGATGGCGTTCTCGCTTACGGCGAAGTGCTGCGCCAGCACTATGTTGAGCAGGGTTGGACAAAACATGGCTGGACCTGGCATGAGGCGGCGGACACGCGCGTATTTCACCCGCTGCCGCGCCGCGACTACGAAGGCGATCTCGTTTGGATCGGCAACTGGGGCGACAACGAACGAAGCGCTGAGCTCCAGGAATTTCTGATCGAACCGGTCGCGTCGCTTGGCTTGAGGGCAAAGATTTACGGCGTGCGTTATCCGGAAAGTGCGCGCGCCCTTTTGCGCAAAGCGGGGATCGAATATGGAGGCTGGCTGGCGAATTACCGCGCGCCGGAAGTCTTCGCGCGTTACAAGATCACGGTGCATGTGCCGCGCCGTCCGTACGTCGAAGCGCTCCGCGGGATCCCGACGATTCGGCCCTTCGAGGCCCTCGCCTGCGGCATTCCGCTCGTCTGTTCGCCTTGGGACGACGCGGAGCAGCTCTTCACTCCCGGGAAAGATTATCTCGTCGCACGGGACGGAACGGAGATGAAGAAGCACCTTCGCGCTCTGCTCGCCGACAAACAGATGGCTCGCGAGCTGGCGGATCACGGTCTGGCGACGATTCGTGCGCGCCACACCTGCGCACATCGCGTAGACGAACTGCTCGGTATCTACGAAGGGTTGAATCCGTGAGTGTGCCGAGTCAGCGGGGAATCCCGGGGAGCGTCTCCGCCAGATGAAGATTGCCTTCTTTGCCTCGAGCCTGCTCTCCGCCTATTGGAACGGCGCGGCTACTTACTACCGCGGAATCATCAAAGCGCTGCATGCGAATGGCCATCGCATCACCTTCTACGAGCCGGTCGCGTACGACCGACCGCAACACCGCGACATGGAGCCGCCGAGTTGGTGCGACGTGGTCGTCTACGACGGCACCGAAGAGGCGGCGTGGCGGCAAATCGACGCGGCGCGCGACGCGGATATGATCGTAAAAGCGAGCGGCGTTGGCATCTTCGACGAGCTGCTCGAGTCGGCCGTGCTGACGCTGAAAAAGCCGGGCAACCTCGTCATCTTCTGGGATGTCGATGCGCCGGCCACACTCGACCGGATCGAGGGCAACCCGGCAGATGCCTTCCACGGCTGCATCCCGCAATACGATTTCATCCTCACCTACGGCGGCGGTTTCCCTGTCGTGCGCGCGTACGAATCTCACGGCGCGAAGATGTGCGTTCCGATTTACAACGCGCTCGATCCCGAGACGCACCATCCCGTTCCGCCGAACCCGAAGTTCGAAGCTGATCTCGGGCTGCTCGCAAATCGTCTGCCGGATCGTGAACAACGCGTCGAACAATTTTTCCTGAACGCGGCCGCGCAGCTGCCACAGCGGCGGTTCCTCTTCGGCGGCAATGGCTGGGCGGACAAACCGATGTCACCGAACGTGCGCTATCTCGGTCACGTTTACACCGCGGATCACAATGCCTTCAATTGCACCTGCCGCGCGGTCTTGAACATCTGCCGCGAGAGCATGGCGCGTTACGGCTTTTCGCCTCCGACGCGCGTGTTCGAAGCTGCGGGCGCGTCGGCTTGTCTCATCACCGACGCGTGGGAAGGCGTTGAGCAATTCTTTGAACCAGGAAGCGAGGTGCTCGTGGCGCACAACGGCGACGAGGTCGCGCAGCAAATGCGTGAGCTCACAGCGGAGCGTGGCCGGGAAATTGGTGATGCGGCGTATCGTCGCGTGCTCACCGAGCACACCTACGCGCATCGCGCGAAACAGGTGGAAGAAGTCCTGGAAGGAGCGGCGGTCAAATGAGAATCGTCATCCTCGGTCTCTCGATCACTTCGTCGTGGGGTAACGGCCACGCGACGACATATCGCGGGTTGGTGCGTGAGCTCACTTCGCGGGAACACGATATTCTCTTTTTGGAACGCGATCAGCCGTGGTACTCCGAAAACCGCGACATGCCGCGACCGCCGTTCGGCGACACGCATCTCTACAAGAGCGTGTCGCAGTTGAAGCGGAGCTTCGGCCACGAACTCGCGAGCGCCGACGCGGTGATCGTCGGCTCGTATGTCCCGGACGGGATTGAGATCGGCCACTGGGTCACGCAGCAGGCAGATGGCGTGACGGCGTTTTACGACATTGATACACCGGTCACACTGGGCAAACTGGAAAACGAGGAGTGCGATTACATCTCCGCGGAGCTGATCCCGCGGTTCTCGTTATACCTCTCCTTCACCGGTGGCCCGACCTTACGAAAAATAGAAGGCCGCTACGGTTCACCGATGGCACGAGCTCTTTACTGCGCAGTCGATCCGGAGCTGTACTTCGTGCAACGTGTCCCGCGAAAATGGACCCTGGGTTACCTCGGCACTTACAGTGGCGATCGTCAGCCAGCATTGGAACGCTTCCTGATTGAAGCAGCTAAGCAAAGGAGCCGCGAGCGATTCGTGGTCGCCGGCCCGCAGTATCCGGATTCGATCCTCTGGCCGAAGAACGTCGATCGGATCACGCACCTGGAACCGAAGAAGCACCGTGCATTTTACAACGCGCAACGCTTCACCCTGAACGTGACCCGTGCCGACATGATCCGCGCCGGCTACTCGCCCAGCGTCCGGCTGTTTGAAGCCGCGGCCTGCGCTACTCCCATCATCAGCGACGACTGGCCGGGCTTGCGCGAATTCTTCAAGCCGGACGAGGAAATTTTGATCGCCAGGACGACGGAAGATGTGCTGGCGATTCTCGGCCGGATGCCGGAAGGTGAGGCGCGCGCAATTGGCGAGCGTGCGCGTGAGCGAGTGCTCGCGGAGCACACAGCGGCCCATCGTGCAGCGGAACTGGAAACACTCATCGAGGCGTGCCGTTGCGAACAGTCTCGCAGCGTCGTGTGACAAAGGAGAGACAAATGAAGGACAAGATTCGGGTTGGCATCATCGGCGTGGGTAACTGCGCGTCATCGCTCGTGCAGGGCGTGGAGTTTTATCGGAACGCAAACGAAAAGGAGTTCGTGCCGGGGCTGATGCATGTGAATCTCGGCGGCTATCACATCCGCGATATCGAGTTCAGCGCGGCCTTTGACATCGCGGCGACGAAAGTCGGGCGGGATCTGGGCGAGGCGATTGCGGCGGAGCCTAACAACACCATCAAGTTCGCGGACGTGCCGAAGCTTGGGGT
>JACCTI010000178.1 GCA_013812515.1 Chthoniobacterales bacterium | reverse complement strand
CCGAGCATGTGCACGTGCAAATGCGGTACGCTCTCACCCGCATCGGGGCCACTGTTGATCACGACGCGATACCCGCTGGAGATCAGGTCGAGCTTCTCCGCCACAATTCGCGTGGCATAGAGGAGGTGACCAAGCAGCGCCTCATCCGATGGTGCCGCTTCCGCGAGCCGCGGAATCACGCGCTTCGGCACGACCAGCACGTGCACCGGCGCTTTCGGGTCAGCATCGTGGAAAGCAATCGCCTGATCGTCTTCCCAAAAGATTTTCGCGGGAATCTCGCGGTTGGCGATTTTCTCGAAGATCGTCATCGTAATTGGCGACCTGCCGCCTAACGAACCGAGCAGCGGAGCTGCCGGAGCTCGGCGTTCGAGGCAAGTTTCTCGCGGACGAAGCAAATCACCTCTTCGCGCAACGCGTCGCACGCGCGTGTCCACGCTTTCGCGCCCTGCAGATGCTTGACGCAGGCCTGCAGCCCGACCAGTTGCAGACTGTCAGTGCCGGTCTTGACGAGCGCGGTGATCCGCTTCTCCAGCCGGTCGAAAAACGCGAGCTCATACCCAGCGCCGGCCTCCTGCGCGATATCGAGGAGCGAGAAGGAAATCGGCGGCGGCGACGGCGAAAAGTAGGGCACGATTTCGTTGTAGCCGATGACGTTGAGAACGTAGCGCACCGTCTGTGAGAGCTGATGGAATGGCACGACCGGCTCATCGTTCCGCAATCGCAGATAGAACGCGATGCTTTCAGTGATGTGATCGGTTAACCACCACTTCGGATACCCCGCCTCAGCCGCGGCGCGGGTGATCGCCGCGTGCAGCCATTGCTGGTTGAACTCGAAGAGCTGCCCCGAATCGCAGCGCAAGTACGGGAATTCTTCCTTAAACGCTACCATGCTTCACCGCGTCAGACGGAAACAACTCCCGCTGGAGCGCGTTGGTTTTGATCCGGCGGCCGAGCGCCTGGATCGCGTCGACAAACTCGTCCGCTTCCTCGAAACGGCGGTGCACCGAGGCGTAGCGCAGATACGCCACTTCATCGATGTCCTTCAGCTTTTCGAGCACCTTTGTGCCGATCGCACTCGACTGAACCTCCCGTCCGCCGGTCTCCAAGTCGTGGACGATTTCATCCACCGCCTGCTCGAGTGTCACGAGGCTGATCGGCCGTTTCTCGCACGCTTTCGCGAGACTGCTCACGAGTTTGCGCCGGTCGAACTGTTCGTGCGTGCGATCCCGTTTCACGATCCGTAACTCGGAGCGCTCGATTTCCTCGTGAGTCGTGAAGCGATACGAACACTGCAAACAAAGGCGGCGACGTCGGATGCTGGAGCTGTCACGGGACTGGCGCGAATCGATGACTTTGTCATCCCGAAATCCGCACTTTGGACAACGCATAGTGGCGGAGAACTAAGTAACACACCGTATCTTGTGCCGTCAAACCATTGCGCAGGAAAATTTGCGGATTTCCAAAAGCAATCTGGGATGATTCTCGGTGATGGCTTTCATGGTGACCTTCTCTCTTAGGAGAGACTTGGTGAATGGGGTACGTCTTGGGCGGATCAATGTTTGCCCATAATGAATGAATTTGGAAACTAGGAGACCAGAAAGGCCATTCCGAAATCAGGTGTCGAAGAACACCGGAAACGACTGGCGGTCGTGGAGTGTTCGTTGGGGGGTCTTTACGGCAGTCCGGCATCGCGTCGCGGCGACCGCCGCAGGTGACGCGTTAAAGCGCCGACTGCGCGAGGGCGCCGCAGCTACGGATTCATTAAGCGCACATGCTGAGATATGCGCGCAGAGCCATAGAGACTTGCTTTAGTTCCGTGGGGGAAATTCGAACTCGGCTTTCTTCTTGTCCTTCGCGAGCTTCAGATACGCGCTGAAATGCGAGCCGCGTTTGGAGACGAAGCCTTCGATCAATCCAGTCTTTCCCATCTCCACCAATCGTTCCACTTCTTCTGGCGGGATCTCTTTGCCGCACAGATTGCGCCTCAACTGGAAAACCACGCGCGGTGAACCGTCGCTCTGCGACTTAGCAACGACGAAGGCGTCCGCAGTTTGATAGAGATCGCCGTCGTGAACTTTACTTTCACTGAGTTTCACCGCCTTCGCGAGATCAAGGGGCGCTCTCGCTTTGCGCGCGCGCGGAGCGCCGTTCTTGCCATCTTCGCGCGGTTTCCTCGGCGGGAACTCCCAATTGATTTTGCCGGCCTGTCGAAGCAGGAATGCATCGAACGGACGGCCCTTCTTTGAGATAAAGCCTTCGATTAGATCCGTCTTGCCTCGCTCAGCTAGCTGGATCGCCTGCTCACGGCTGACCGGTTTCTGGCACATGAGCCGGCCGACCTTGAAGAGTTCTTTCCAACCGGCACCGTCGCGTTGACGGAGGATGTAGCTGGTCGGCGCTTCGCACAGTTCTGCGCCGCTTTCCGGATCAGTCCAGAACGGCGCAATCTCGTTCAAATCAACCTTGTTGCCGAAATCGAGCTCAGCCTTTTTCGCGCCCGGATTCTTCTCGTCCTCGACCATCTTGATCTTTGCTGGAAATCTGTTGCCGGTTTTCGCGGAGACGAAGCCATCAAGCGGACCAATTTCACCGTGTGCAATGAGCTGGCGAACCTCGTCTTCTTCCATGCGACGGCCGCTCATTACCTTGTAAACCGTGAAGGTGCCATCCTGCGACTTGTAGCCGCGAAGTGTCTCAAGCACCGGCTTCCCATCAGTCGGTGAGATAATGTCCGTCTCGCGCGAGCTGGCGCCGTTTTCCTCGAAAGTCCTGGTGCGATCCACGATTCCTTTCGTGACCTCTACAATCTCCTTCATGAAATCGCCGCGCCGGAACTTTCCGTGCTCCATCTGCCGTAACTTGTATTCCCACTCGCCCGTCATGTCGGGTTTCGTGAGTGCATCTGCCTTGACCGCGGCCAGGAATTGCAGGAGCGACTCAGCCTTCGTTGTCGGAACGAGTTCGCGCTGGTTCCTCTCGATGTACTTCTGGTTAATCAGGCCGTCGATCGTGTCGGCGCGTGTCGCAGGTGTGCCGAGCCCGCGCTCCTTCATCGCTTCGGCCATGTTTTCGTCGTCGACGAGCTTGCCCGCGCCTTCCATCGCGGAGAGGAGGGTGGCTTCTGTGTAGCGCGGAGGAGGCTTGGTCGTCTCAGGGTGGATCTGCGCTGAAATCGTCTTCGCCTGTGCGTTGTCTGGAGGCGTCAGGGCTACAAGCGCTTTCGCTTCAGGCGAACCGTCGTCCACGATCGCGCGACCATAGACCGCGAGCCAACCGGGCGCGGTCAGCACCTTGCCCTCCGTTTTGAAGTCATGCCCAGCTGCGATCGTGCTGATGCGCGTTGTGACGTCGAACTCCGCGGCGGGAAAAAAGGCGGCGACGAATCGGCGCGCGATCATGTCGTAAACTTTGCCTTCCATCTCATCGAGATTTTTCGGCTCGGTCGTGGTCGGGATGATCGCGAAGTGATCGGAAATCTGGGCATTGTTGAAGATGCGTTTATTAGGCCGAAGCCAACCGTGCTCCAGAACAGAGCGCCCATGTTGCGCAAGATCTCCCCGCAGGCTTCCGAGCGTCCCGCGACAGGTTGCGATGTAGTCCTCCGGCAGCGCGCGCGAATCTGTCCGCGGATAAGTGATCACCTTATGCCGTTCGTAAAGTGCCTGGGCGATCTGCAGTGTGCGACGCGCGGAGAGGCCGAAGCGGTTATTGGCTTCGCGCTGCAGCGTCGTCAGATCATAAAGGCGCGGCGAAGCCTGGCTCGATGACTTCTTTTCTTCGGAGACACTTGCGAGCGGCTCATTCTGACAGGCAGCGAAGGCTGCGTCTGCGATCGCTTTGTCCCAGATGCGATCGACCCGGTCGTGCTCATCGCCGACAGCTTTGCGGAAATCCGGCCGCTGGTAAACGCCTTCGTAGGTTCCGTTAGCAATCCCGAATTTCGCCGTGACGCGCCAATACGGGCGCGGTTTGAAATCCCTGATCTCGAGCTCGCGTCCGAAGACAATCGCGAGGGTGGGAGTCTGCACGCGGCCGACAGCGGCGACATTGCGTCCGCGTGAACCGAACATGCGCTTTGTAATCGCCCGTGTGCCGTTGATGCCAATGAGCCAATCGCTCTCGCTCCGCGAACGTGCCGCGTCTGCCAGTCCCGCCATCTGCCCTCCGTCGCGCAGGTTCTGAAAAGCTTCCCGAATGCCCTCAGTGGTCATCGTTTGCATCCAGGCGCGCTTTACCGGGAGCTTGGATTTTGTCAGCCGGTATATGTTGTCGAAGATCAGCTCACCCTCGCGCCCGGCGTCGCAGGCATTGACAACAGCGCCGATGTCTTTCCGGGCCAACAGCCTCTTGATTTGGTCATAGCGACTCTTTGAATCGGCGATTGGCTTGAGCCCAAATTTCTCCGGAATGATTGGCAGCGTCTCCAATCGCCAAAAGCCGTACTTCTTCTTGTCGATGTCTTCGGGCATCTCGAGTTCGACCAGATGGCCCAGCGCAGAGGTGATCACATACGCGTCGTCCTCGTAGTGCTCGCCATGCTTCGGGACCTTGCCGAGCGCGCGGGCAAGATCCGCCGCGACGCTCGGTTTTTCAGCAATGATCAATGACTTCGACATTTCGTTGGCGAGCCTCGGAACCAACCCCCGAAACAGGAGCACGTTGCGGGCGAGCTTTACCCGAGCTTGACGAAATACTTTCCGGGCAGCTGCTTGACGAGCCGTTTCAGCTCGAGGCGCAGGAGGGTAGAAGAGACGTTGCCGCTTGGCAAATTCGATTTGACCGCGATGTCGTCAATGGAAGTTTCTGTTGCCTCGATGGCATCATAGACACGCCGCTCCTCCTCGGTCAGTGTCGGCAGCGGTCTCTCCGCTGCGGCCGGTGTGGGCTTCGCCTCCGGCAGGAGAATACTGAGATCGTCGAGGATATCGCTCGCTTCCATCACGAGCTTGGCCCCTTGCTGGATCAGCCGGTTCGATCCCTGTGCGCTCGGCGCATTGATGTGCCCGGGCACAGCGTAGACGGAGCGGCCTTGTTCGAGTGCCTGCGCAGCGGTGATGAGTGCGCCACTGTTCAGGCCGGCCTCAACCACGAGGATGCCGTGACTCCAGCCGCTGATAATGCGATTGCGCATCGGAAAGGTCTGGCGATCGGGTTCGATTTCCATCGAGAACTCCGAGACGACCGCTCCATTGCCACTCGCGATCTTTTCCGCGAGCGCGGCGTTCTCCGGCGGATACAGATGCGATAAACCTGAGCCGATAATCGCGATCGTTCTTCCCTTCGCTGCCAGCGCGCCCTGATGCGCGGCGGTGTCGATGCCTCGCGCCAGTCCGCTGATCACCGTCAGTCCGGCATACGCGAGTTGATACGAAAGCTTCTTCGCCGACTCACTGCCGTAATGCGTGGTGCGACGCGCGCCAATCACGCCGATGGCATGCTGGTCGCGCTCGGTCAATTCGCCCCAGACATACAACACGATAGGCGGAGCGTGGATCTCACGGAGTTGCCGCGGGTAGGTGAGTGAAGCGGCGGT
Source organism: Chthoniobacterales bacterium (assembly GCA_013812515.1). Taxonomy (GTDB): domain Bacteria; phylum Verrucomicrobiota; class Verrucomicrobiia; order Chthoniobacterales; family UBA10450; genus JACCTI01. The sequence continues at coordinate 5,229 of JACCTI010000178.1, read as the reverse complement.
GATCACCTGCGCGCCGAAGTTGCGAATCCTCGCCAGCTCCGCGGGGAGATCCACGAGGTTCTCCCAGCCAATGATCTGGTCCGCTACATCTGAGCCGATGCCGTCAACGGCACGCAACGCAGCACCGCGCGCCGACAGTATATGCTCGGGTGAATCAAAGACCTGGAGCAGCTTGCGCAGCCGCACCGGTCCGATCATCGGCAGCATGTTGAGAGCAATGCATGCCTCGGTGGAGTTCATTGCGCGTTGCGAAATCGGTCGCGTGAGAACAAAACGCACGCGCCCTTCTGCGCGTCTTAGCCTCACGACCCCTAGAACGGAATCTCGTCATCGTCTGGCTCAGACGCGGCTGGACGTGGAGGAGGTGCACTGGGGCGACCCGAGCTGCTGCTCGAGCGAGCGCTCCCCGCTCCTCCGCTGCTCATCCCTTCTTCCATCTCGGCGCCAGTGCCGCCGCCGGCACCCGGCCGGCTGCCGAGCAGCTGCATGGTTTCGCCGACGACGCGGAGCTTGGTGCGCTTTTGGCCACTCTGTTTATCATCCCAGCTGTCGAGCTGGAGACGGCCTTCAATGAAAACCGGACGCCCCTTTTTCAAATACTCGCCCGCGATTTCCGCGAGGCGTGCCCAGAGCACGACATCGACGTAGGTTACCTCTTCCCGCTTCTCTCCATTGTCGAGGCTGTATTGCCGATTGACTGCCAGACCAAGGTCGCAAACGGCACTGCCCTTCGGCGTATAGCGGACCTCCGGATCGCGGGTAAGGTTTCCGAGCAGAATGACTTTGTTGAAGCTGGCCATCCGCTCGTTGTAGCGAAACTACTTCGAGTCGCCAGCCTTTTTCGCCCGCGGCTCAGTCTTCGGGCGCAGACGCTGGTAGTGCTGACGATAGACTTCGTCGTCCAGCTTGAACCGGGAACGAAGCTTTGTGATGAGCTGCGGATCGGCGTGAAAAACAAAATTCACATAATGGCCTGCATCGAGGTCTCCCGCGACGTAGGAGAACTGCCGTTTGTCCATCTTCTGAACCTGCTCCACCTCAGCGCCTTCCTTTTGAAACTCTGATTCGAGACGCTCCACGATATCTTTGACGGTGTCTTCTTTGCCGTTCGTGTTTAGCACGAGGAGGGCTTCGTAACGGTTCTTCATGATTCGGGGATTTTGTTGAACGTGTTCATCGCGGAAACCACGCCCTTGTCAATCGACCATTTCACCGCTTCCGCGGCTCGTGCGAGCGCCTTCTCGGCGAATGGCAGCTCCTCAGGGAAGAAGCGGCCGAGCACGTAATCGACTGCTCGGGAGCCGGGCGCCGGCCCGATGCCAAAACGCAGTCGGGCGATTTGATCGGTACCAAAGGTCGTGATGATCGACTCCATGCCGTTATGCCCGCCGGAGCTACCATCGAGGCGCAGGCGGAGACGTCCCAACTCGAGTGCCATGTCGTCGAAGACAGCCATCACTTCTTCCGGCGGGACTTTGTAGAATTGGGCGAGCGAGGAGAGCGGTCCGCCGCTCCGGTTCATGTAGGTCATCGGCTTAACCAAAAACGTGTCGCCAAGTTTAAGCCAGTAAGCGCCCCACTTCTGCTCTCGCCGCCAGTCGATTTTCGCTTCGGCCGCCAGCCGATCGAGCACGGCGAATCCGACGTTATGCCGGGTTCCTTCGTATTCCGGTCCGGGATTCCCCAGACCAACAATGAGACGGACTCTGCGGACTTCGCCCTGCAATTGTTCGTTAGGCGAAGAGCAGGAAACCGGAGCCTACTTCTTCGCGTCTTTGTCCTTGGAGCCGCTCGTCGCCTCCGGATCTTCCTTTTTCTCCTTGATGACTTCCGGGGCCGTCGGCGCTTCCGCAGCAGCAATGGCCGGCTCTTCTTCCACGGTGGGCGCAAGGACCGAGATGGCGGTCAGATCCGCGGGCAGGCGGGTTGTGACACCCGCCGGAAGCGGAATGTCACGGACGTGAATCGCGTCTCCAATGTTCAGGGCGGAGACATCCACCGAGATGAGGTCGGGCAGATCGCGCGGGAGACACTCGATTGCAATCGAGCGCAAACTTTGCTCCAGCAAGCCACCAAAGTTCTTGACGCCATTCGCGATGCCGGTCGGCTCGAGCGGCACGTCGGCCTCGATCATCTCGTTCATGGAAACGGCGTGAAAATCGACATGCAGAACATCGCCACTCACGGGCGCGTGTTGCACTTCCTGAACGAGCGCGAGGCGGTTGGCATCGCCGGAAATTTCGAGCTCCACGAGGATGTTTTCACCGGAAGCGTGGCTCAGCATCGCCGTGATGTCGCGTCGTGAAACCTGAAGCGCTTCAGGTTTGTCTTTGGCTCCGTAGATGATCGCCGGCACCGCGCCCGTCGCTTTGAGCTTCCGGACAGCGGAGCGCCCGACGGCCGTCCGCCGCTCCGCCGTGAGCTTGACTTGTTTGGCCATGGTAGATGCTAATTGCTGTTGTTTTCGATTTTGAACAACGACGAGACAGACTCATCGTTGTGGATTCGCTTGATGCCTTCTCCGAGAAGCTCGGAAACGCAAAGCACAGTGGTCTTAAATCCTTCCACCGCACGGACAGGCGTGCTGTTGGTCGTTATTAATTCCTCGATCTCGGAGTTTTGCAAACGCGGAATCGCGATGTCCACCAGCACGGCGTGCGCGACGGCTGCGTAGACCTTGAGCGCCCCCCGTGCCTTCAGCATGCGCGCAGCGGAAGTGAGCGTGCCGGCCGTTTCGGTGAGATCGTCGACGAGGAGAACATCGGAACCCTCCACGTCGCCGATGGCGTAGAGCGCCTCTGTTTCGGTGGCGGTCTTACGTTGCTTCGCGACGATCGCGAGGTTGGCGCCGAGAGCCTGCGAATATGCCGAAGCCATTTTGAGACCCCCGAGATCGGGCGAAACAACAACCGTTTTGCCGGTCAGACGCGTGCGCATGTACTTAATGAGCACCGGCATCGAGTAGAGATGGTCAACCGGGATGTCGAAGAAACCTTGCACCTGCTGCGCGTGCAGATCCATCGTCAGCACCCGGCTCACCCCGGCCGCATGGAGGAGATTCGCGACCAGCTTCGCCGTGATCGGCACCCGCGGCTGGTCTTTCCTGTCCTGACGAGCATAACCGAAGAATGGAATCACGGCGGTGATCCGGTCAGCGCTCGCCCGCCGGGCGGCATCCACCAGGATGAGCAGCTCCATAAGGTGCTGATTAGTTGGGGGACAGGTCGGTTGAATAATGAAGACGTCACGTCCGCGGATATTTTCCTCGATGCGGACGTAGGTTTCCCCGTCCGGGAAGGAGCTGATCGTTGCCTGACCAAGCGGCGTGCCGATTGCGTCGCAGATTTTCTGCGCCAGATCGTGGTTGGCAGAGCCGGTGAAGACCTTCAGCTCGGGTTGGAGCGCGTACATATGCAGAAAGGGGCGCTAACGTAGGCGCGCGTGCCAACAGTTGGCAATCGCGGAATCTCAATCGCAAGTATGTCTTTTTCTTCCGAACCGGAGAATCCCTGGAGCTACGTATTCCTCAGCTTTTTCCGGAACAACCCGGCAGCCATCGCGCGTGACCTTAAGAAGCGCGGCAGGAGCGAACTCTCCTGGGGGAACATTGCGTTGGCATCATTCGCGAACACCCTGTTCGTGATGTTCCTATTCAATTGGCGCTACGTGATCTTTTTCTTCCTGCCGTTTTTCTATCTGGGCCATTGCTTCAGTTATTTGAACCGCTATTTCCGTCATTACGGTGCCGACCCAGACAAACCGATCGCTTGGGGCGTCAGCAGCTACGGAAGGATTTACAACTGGATCTTTTTTTACAATGCCTACCATGCCGAGCATCACTTCCGCCCGAAGGTGCATTGGACAAAGATGGAAGCCTTCCATCAGCAAATCGCGGAGCTGCAGAAACGGGAAGGCACGCGCGTGATTAACCACGCGCATATGCTCGGCTTTCTTGATCCCAACCTGCCGAAGCGCCGCGGGATTCAGCCGAGCGCGCCCGTTTCCGCGTCGAACTAACGCCCCCGGGGGCAGCGGCGCTGATGCTCCATCGCCAGCAAGCGCAGTTCCGCGGTTAGTCGCGCGATCACTCCCTCCCAATCGCCCACCCGCCGTTGCCGGAAGAGCCGCATGGTCGGATACCAGGGGCTGTCTGGACGCTCCTCCATCCAACGCCAATCGGCCTCTGTTTGTAGCAGCGTCCAAGTCCGCACGCCGAGCGCGCCAGCGAGATGAGCCGGCATGCTGTCGATGGAGATCATCAGATCGAGCGCAGCGATCACCCGCGCCGCTTCGAGCACATCGTCGCTCCCGGAGAGAAGACCGAACCCTTCCGGTCGGGTCTCCAATCCGGCGCCCCGCTGTAGAATATGCGTCGTGACACCTGGAATATCAGCAAGCGGCTCGAGCAGACTTACCGGCACAGCGCGCTCGGGCGTCCAGTCACCGCCTTGCCAAACGATTCCGACACGTAACTTTCCATCCCAGGGCAAGGCAGCCGGCGCTACCCGCAGATAGGGAACATCCTTCGGCAATGTCTGGAGGCTCGAGCGGAAGACATACGGCAGCTCCATCACCTCGACGTCTACGTCGTACTCCACGCCCGGCAGTCCCTCATGCAACGGCAGCAGTTCATCTATGCCAGCAATCGTCGCGAGGAGCGGAAACAACGGCGGCTGCGCCCAAACCGTCACATGGCGGGCGACTTGCCTAACGAGTCGTGCATAACGGATAAACTGGATCGTATCCCCTAGCCCGTGATAGCAGCGAATCAGAACTCGCTTTCCCTGGAGCGGCCCACCATTCCAAATCCACTGGTAATGGCGCGGTAATGATGCGCAGCTCTGGCCCCGCCGGCTCCGCAAAACTTCGTCGCTCACCCGCCACGCGGCCGCAAAGTCACCGGAGCGCATGTGGCGCATCCACGCAGAACCTAGTTCTCTCGCCTGCGCCGGATTGGAGCCCGCCAGACGCTCGACCGCTGCGCAATCCTCAGCTTGCAAAGGATTGGCGGAGCTTCTCTTTCTTCTCCTCGCAGTCCTCCTGCAGCCGCCGCACTTCGATCGCCAGCTGTTTCTCGAGCGACTCCGCTTCATCGACGCTTCCACCTCCGCGCGCATTTCGGATCTGATCCTTCAGGAAGAGCTCCTTCTCCGCGATTTTCGCTCGGTAGCTCGAATCGATTTCGCCAATCTGCTCCTTCTGCTCCGTCGTCAGCGTCACGCTCGGCGC
>JACCTI010000169.1 GCA_013812515.1 Chthoniobacterales bacterium | reverse complement strand
GAAATCACCGGTGACCTGATCGAGTAAATTCGAGAACGCCCGGTCGCGATGACTTCGTCTTTTGCCCCTGGAACAATGAGCACGTGCTCATCGTCCGGTCGCGAGTTCTGCACGAACGCGATCTTCTGGTGCAGATAACGTTTCACCCCGCCGCTGAGCGGCGAATAGAACTGCGTCAGATCGCAAAGCTTCAACGAATTGCCGATTGCCGATTGGCGATTCCCGACTTTCTTGACGCGGCCATGATCGCGACGAGCTCGCCCGCTTCAACAAGTAACGGCCGAACCATCTCCTTTTTGAGCAGCCCTGATTCAATAATCAGCTCGAGCCAAAACGCCGTTTCGTTCGCCTCTTCTTCAACGACCCCGATTTTTGCGATGAATTCGGCACGGGAACGTGCGCGGCAGGCCGCGCGATAATTCGCTCCGACGGAGGTTCCGCTCCGAATAATCCGATTCGCTACTGCTCTTCCCTGCGGTGTCGCGAGAAGAGCATCGACTAATTTGAGGATGCGTAACCCGAAACTCTTTGTCCTCGCCTTTAGATCAATCGCGTCGAGTTGCTTCTTTAAATCGTCAATCGGCATTCGGAAATCGGCAATCCGAATCACTTCCCCAGCTCACTCAAATACCGCTCCGCCTCCATCGCCGCGGCACATCCGGAGCCGGCCGCCGTGATCGCCTGCTTGTAGACGCGATCCGCCACGTCGCCGGCGATGAACACGCCGGGATGCTTGCTCTCGGCGAGATGCCGAACGAGCAAATAGCCATCCGGATCTGTTTCGAGCTTGCCCCCAAAAGCCTTCGTGTTCGGATCATGCCCGATCGCGACAAAGACACACGCCACATCGAGCAGTCGTTCCTCGTGCGTGTTGATCTCGCGCAGCTTCACCGCTGCCATCTCGCCTTTCTCGTCCGGAATGTATTGCGTGATGACCGTGCTCCAGATGGGCTCGATGCTCTCACACGCCAGCACGCGATCCGCCATGATCTTCGACGCGCGGAGTTTCTCGCGGCGATGGATCAGATAAACCTTCGAAGCGAATCGCGTCAGGAAAAGCGCCTCTTCCGCCGCGGAATCGCCGCCGCCTACCACGCACACCGGCACATTCCGGTAGAATGCGCCGTCGCAAGTCGCGCACGAAGTCAACCCGTGGCCGATCAGCTTCTCCTCATTCTCAAGACCCAGCCATCTAGCCGAAGCACCACTCGCCACAATGAGCGCCTGCGTTTCCACCCAATCATCGTCGATCTTGAGCCGCACGTGGCCATTCTTCGGCTCGTAATCGGTGGCTTCGGAATAGGAGAATCGCGCGCCGAATTTCTCCGCCTGCGCGTGCATGTTCATGACTAACTGCGGGCCATCGATCCCTTCCGGGAAGCCGGGAAAATTCTCGACCAGCGTCGTCGTGGCGAGCTGGCCGCCGGGATGGCGCCCCTCCAGCACGAGCGGGCTCAGATTGGCGCGCGCCGCGTAGATCGCGGCGGTCAACCCGGAGCAGCCGCTCCCGACGATGATCACTTTTTCCATGCGCGAGGAAGGTAGCACGCGCTGCAAGACGGCGACAACGGGGCGGCCGCGCGACTGTGGCACCAGCGCTATCTCGCTGGTTTTTGCTCCGGGCGTCTGCAAGCGCATCGCCTCGACAGAGCGAGGCGGCTGCAGCAGTCTCGCGCGATGCCGGAACTCGCCGAGGTTGAATTCTATCGCAAGCAGTGGGACGCCGGTCTCCGTGCGAAGATTCTCTCTGTCGAGCTGCACGCGCGGAAACGAGTTTTTCGCGGGGGCAAGACGCGTGAACTTCGCCAGCACCTCACCGGATCACGCTTCACGGAATCAAGCGCGCGTGGCAAGCAGATGCTCTTTCGTTTTTCCGGCGGAAATTGGCTCGGACTGCATCTCGGCATGAGCGGAACGTTGCGCGTGGAGCCGGCAGAGTTCCGCCCCGAAAAGCACGACCACCTTTTGCTGCGCCAGGTAAGACGCGCGCTCGTCTTCCGCGATCCGCGCCTGTTCGGACGGGTGCGTTTCCATCATGGCAAAGCCACCCCGCCCTGGTGGAGCATGGCGCCGGAGATTTCGTCCGCTGATTTCAATGCGAATTACGTTGCCGAGTTCCTCCGACGTCATAGTCGTGCGCCGATCAAAGCTGTCCTCCTCTTGCAGCACGGATTCCCCGGCGTCGGTAACTGGATGGCGGACGAAATCCTGTGGCGCGCGAAAGTCGCTCCGGCGAAGCGAACGGGCGCGTTGACTTCGACACAAGTCCGGGCTTTACGACGTGCGACACGTTTCGTTTCGAGTGAAGCGATGCGGATAATTGGACGCGATTTCTCTGATCCGCCCCGATCATGGCTGATTCATGAACGCTGGAAAGCGGGCGGCATCTGTCCGCGCCACAAGACTCCGCTTACACGCGGCACGATCGGCGGTCGGACCACTGCGTGGTGCACAAAATGTCAACCCGAGTAGTGGCTGTTGATCTTTCCGGGGAGCGCAGGCTGCCAACCTGCAGGTTCCGGCAGCCTGCCGGAAGCACCTCGCGTTCTGAAGGGCGAGCGACCGATTGGCCGGCGAACAGCCATGAATCATGGTCGCGGCAAGCTGCCGCGACCGGCAGGCTGACAGCCCGCGGTCCCCAGAACTCCACGGCGTCAGGATGGAATACGAGGTAAGCAAGCTCGCCGGCACGACACTGGTGACCGCGACGGGCTCAAATGGCTCAGCGAAATCGCAGCGCAAGACCGAGACCTGGCTTTTAGCCGGCGGTGTAGCGGTGCTTGTGTCAAGCACTGGGCGGAAGACGTAGCGGCACACACGCCAGGCGTTTGACGCAAACGCCTCTACAACGGATCCGGGCTTCAGAACGCATGATCTCGCCTCGGCACAGACATTGGTCCGGTTCGAAACAACCGAGCGTGCGGTGGATTCTGTCGAAACGTATCCCCGCAGCACCCTGGCGTTGGCGAATCAGATGGTCGAAAGCCGCGTTCCCTCCAGCCTGCAGTTTCCGGCAGCCTGCCGGAAACAGCTCGCGCATTCTGAAAGAGGCGCGAGCGATTGGCTGGTCAACCGCGTCGCGCAAAAGTTCGTGATCGCAAAATGCGATCACCAACACGCTGCAAGCGCGCGCTCCCCAGAGCCGGGAATCGCGAGGCGAATGATTACGCGACGTGCACAACGATCTTGTGGAAGCCGCTTGCACCTGACTTGAAGGGGCGATTCGCATCGTACGTTTGCACCTGGCCGTCGCCATTAGTTGCCCGGACCACGAGCGTGTAATCGCCAGCTGCCGGTCGCCAGTCGTAGCTCCATAGTGCCCAACTCAAGCGCGTGCCCGGATAGTCGAGGCGCGCTTCAACCCAATTGGCGCCATCGTCGGCGCTGACCTCCACGCGCGAAACGCCGCGATCTCCTCCGAACGCAACGCCTTTTACGCCGACGCCGTTCCCGGCGGTCCGCAGGTCAAACCACTGCTCGTGGTACGGCTGATCAATCCGCGACCGCGTCGGGACGATGAAATCAGGTCCCCAGCCCTGCGTTTCGTAGAAGCCTTTCGCGTCCGCGGCCGCGAGCTCGATGCGCGTGATCCATTTCACGTGTTTTTCGCCGAAGTAGCCGGGCACAATTACCCGCGCGGGGAAACCGTGACGGTCCGGCAAGCGCTCCCTATTCATCTCGTAAACGACGAGCGTTGTCGGATCCAGTGCCTTCTCCAGCGGGATGGTGTCGGTGTAATTATCGACCCCGTGGAACCGCACCTTCGCTGCCTCCGGTCGAGGCGTGGCTGCATCAAGGAGCGCCGGCAGCGGCACGCCTTTCCAAACAGCGTTACTCATGAGTCCCGCATCGAGGCCGTTGCTGATGCACATGAGCGTCGTCTCCTGCGTCACGGCGGGCAGACGCTGCAAGTGGTCGAGTTTGTAACGCTGCGGTTTCTCGACGAGTCCAGTCAATTCAAGCCGCCAGACGGCTTCGTTTACGATGGGATCGACGACATTCTTGGTCACACAATAGAACTGGTCGTTAGGCGTGATCGCTTGGACGCTTTCGCCTTTGTATTGCAGACCATCGTAACCGAAGGACGCGGCTCGGTAGAGTTTCCGCAGAATCTGCGCGCCGCCACCGACGACGAGCAGCCCTAGTCCTCCCAGAATCAATGCACGGCGGCCGATCGGCGGTGTGTAATCGAAATCGCTCACGCGGTGTGCTGCGTTGCCCTGCGGCTAATTTCCCTCCGCATCAGTCCAAAGCGCCACCGCTTCAGCCCAGCGAGACAATTGTGCGTGTCCATGGCGGGTCTCGGGACGTTAGCGCCGCGAGCAGCGTTCTCAAGCCTTTCAATCCCCGAACTTTGGCTGCATGCCCGGGGGCGTTTGCTCCTTCTCTTCGCGCTCGTTCTCTGACAACCTGCCGCCGCGATGCTCGCGAAAATTTATTCGGCGGCTGTTTACGGCATCGATGCCTACGAAGTCGAGATCGAGGTAAACGCCGGGCGCGGCGATCCGAACAT
>JACCTI010000153.1 GCA_013812515.1 Chthoniobacterales bacterium | reverse complement strand
ACGCCGAGCTTGCCGGCAGGCAGGAGTGGGGCGCGCTTGTCGTCGAGGCTGAACCCGTCGGCGGCGAGGTCGTAGAACCAGACGTCGTCGGTGCCGCCGGAGTTGGTCTTGGTGAAGAGCAGAATCGCCGTGGAGACGCCCGCGTACGGCTTGAAGGCGCCGCCGGGCAGCGAGATGACGGCGTCGAGTTTCTGCTCCTCGACGAGGAGCCGGCGCAGGGTCTTGTGCGCGTTGGACGAGCCGAAGAGCACGTCGTCCGGCACGATGACGGCGGCGCGTCCGCCGGGCTTGAGCAAACGCAGGAAGAGGGCGAGGAAGAGCAGCTCGGTCTTCTTTGTCTTCACGATCTGCTGGAGGTCCTTGGCGCAGTTCTCGTAGTCGATCGCCCCGGCGAAAGGCGGATTGGCGAGGACGAGGGTGTATTTTTCCTCCTCGCCGGCGTGGTCCTGCGCGAGGGAGTCGCGGTAGCGGATGTCGGGATTTTCCACGCCGTGCAGGAGCATGTTCATGCTGCCGATGCGGAGCATGGTGTTGTCGAAATCGAACCCGTGGATAAGCTGATGGTGAAAATGCTGCCGCATTTTCTCGTCACGAAAAATCTCGGGATGATCACGCAGATACTCACCCGTGGTCATTAAAAACCCGGCGGTGCCGCAGGCTGGATCGCAAACGATGTCCGTGGGCTGGGGCGCGACCATCTCCACCATCAGCTGAATGATGTGGCGTGGGGTGCGGAACTGTCCGTTCTGCCCGGCGCTCGCGATCTTGCCGAGCATGTATTCGTAGAGGTCCCCTTTCGTGTCGCGGTCCTCCATCGGCACGCGGTCGATCATGTCCACGACGCGGGCGAGCAACGCCGGAGTGGGAATGGTGAAGCGCGCATCCTTCATGTGGTGCGCGTAAGTGGAGTTATCGCCGCCGAGCGTGCCCAGAAATGGAAAGATGTGTTCGCCAACGACGGTGAACTTTTGTTTCGCTTCAAAATGTTTGAAGCGCGACCAGCGGAAGTCTTCGTAATCGCGGCCGCGGGCATCTTTCCCTTCCGGAAAGACGCGACGCTCCACTGGCTTCTTCGTGCGGTTGGCTAGGTTCTCGTCCCGCGTGTGGAGATCGTCCAGCCGTCGAATGAAAAGCAGATACGTGATCTGCTCGATGACTTCGAGCGGGTTGGCGATGCCTCCGGCCCAGAACGCATCCCAGATGCGATCGATCTGATTGCGTATTTCGCCGGTGAGCATCGGAAGAGACTGAGCCAGTTAACCCAGAAATCACATAGCATCTGTTAATTCTTCGCCAGCCTGCGTCGTTTTCCAAATTGCCCTGGGCGAGGAGGCGGGGGCTATTTGGCGAGTTGCGTCAGTCTCGGGACAATAACGATTAGCGCAGCCATACTTGCGCCCGTATTCGCGCTGGCATCACCTCCGTTTCTGCCGACGGTATCCGCGATTTTGAAACTGCCGTTCAGCCTTTTTCTCGCGCTGCGTTATCTCAAGCCGAAGCGCACGTTCGTTTCGATCATTACGCTCATCTCCGTCCTGGGCGTCACGCTGGGCGTGACGGTGCTCATCCTCGTCATTTCGGTGATGACCGGGTTCGATCGCGAGCTGCGGCAGAAGGTGATCGATTTCGACGCGCACATTCTCGTCACGACCGAAGATGTTCTGCGCGACTGGCGCGATCTCACGGTGAAGATCCGGAATACCGAGGGCGTGGTCGCGACTGCGCCGTACGTGCAGGGGCCGGTCATCGTCGAGTTTGAAAACCGGCGGCTCGCACCGCTAATCCGCGGGATCGATCTGGAAGAGGAGGAGCGAGTCATTCCGCTGGCGAAGTTCATCAAACAAGGTGCGCTCGATCTGGATGGCGATTCCGCGGTGCTCGGGGTGGAGCTGGCGCGCAAACTCCAGATCGAGGTGGGCGACAAACTGACGGTCTATTCGCCGGGCAATCTCGGTCAGATCCTCGATGGAATAAAGAAGCTCGAGACCGACGACAACGCGCAAGAACGTGCCGCGATTGATCAACTGCGCGAAGTGGTTTTGCCGAAGGAGCTGGCCGTGACCGGCATTTACGAGACGGGCCATTACATGCACGACTCCGAGTTTCTTCTCGTGCCGGTGAACGTGGGCCAGGAGCTCTACGGGCTGGAAGACGCGCTCCACGGGATCACGGTCAAGACCGTCGATCCGTACGCGGCGGAGCGCGTCAAGCAATTGATCCAGCGTTATCTCCAGCCGCCGGAATACGCGCAGACGTGGATCGATATGAACAATCAGTATTTTGAAGCGGTCCGGCTCGAGCGGACGGTGATGTTTTTCCTCCTCTTCTTCATCGTCGTCGTGGCCGCGTTCGGCATCATGAACACGCTCATCACGGTGACGGTGCAGAAGACACGCGAGATTGGGATCATGAAAGCGATCGGCGCAAACATCTGGCAGATCGTCTGGGTTTTTCTTGCGCAAGGGATGGTGGTGGGATTGTTCGGGACGGTCTCAGGTCTCGGCCTCGGGATGGCGCTGATTCGCTATCGGAACGAATTCAGCCAATGGCTCACCTCGACGTTCGGGATCGAGGTCTTCCCACGACAGGTCTATCAGTTCTCGCAGATCCCGGCCGAAGTGATCCCCAAGGATGTGGCGATCATTTGCGTGGCGGCGTTTGTGATCTGCTCGCTGGCGGCGTTGATCCCGGCGTACTTTGCCGCCCGCTTGGATCCAGTGAAAGCTCTGCGCTTCGAATAGGAGCGGCGACGCTCTTGTCTCCGTTCATCTCTTGTCTTTAGAAAGTAAAAGCGACAAGAGTGTCGCCTCTCCGGCTTGGTTAACGTAGCGTGCGGCATGCGCGGAAGATTACTCCTTGGGCTCGTTTGCGGTGTCACGCTTGTGTTTGCGGCGCCGCTCTTTGCCCAGATCGATCGCCTCACCGGCCGCTCTTTCGCGACGCGATCTGAAGTGCTGGCCCGCCACGGAATGGTCTGCACGAGCGTGCCCGCTGCGACGCAGATCGGTCTCGATGTCTTGAAGCGCGGTGGCAGCGCAGTGGATGCTGCGATCGCGGCGAACGCCGCGCTCGGCCTGATGGAGCCGGTTTCGAACGGAATCGGGGGCGACCTGTTCGCGATCGTTTACAGCGCAAAGGAGAACAAGCTTTACGGCCTGAACGCCAGCGGACGTTCGCCCCTCGGGCTGAGCTACGACGGGATGAAGGCGGAGCAGGCAAAGCTCCAGCGCACCACGATTCCGCCGACCGGAATGCTCCCCATCAGTGTGCCGGGTTGCGTCGATGGCTGGGCGGAGTTGCACAAGAAATTCGGGAAACTCTCGTTAGGCGACGATCTCTCTGGCGCGATTCGAACCGCGGAGGAAGGTTTTCCGGTCAGCGAGTTGATCTCCTGGTATTGGGGCCGCAGCGTCCCGCTTTTCCGTGACTTTCCCGGCGGATTTCTCACAACGTACACGCTGGATGGCGTCGGGCGCGCGCCGGCAAAGGGCGACGTTTTTAAGAACCCTGAACTAGCGCGGACTTTGCGCGTCATCGCAGAGAAAGGTCGGGACGGTTTCTACAAAGGGGAGATCGCGGAGAAGATCGATGCCTTCATGCAGGCGAACGGCGGTTTCCTGCGCAAGGTTGATTTCGAGAAGCACACCAGCACGTGGGTCGAGCCTGTCTCCACGAATTATCGCGGCTACGACGTCTTCGAGTTGCCGCCCAACGGCCAGGGCATCGCGACTCTCCAGATCCTAAACCTGCTTGAAAGCTTCGATCTCAGTGCGCTGGGCTTTAATTCAGCCGAGACCCTGCATGCCATGATCGAAGCGAAGAAAATCGCCTGGGCCGATCGCGCAAAGTTTTATGCGGATCCGGAGTTCGCCAAAGCGCCCGTCGCGCATTTGATCTCGAAAGACTACGCGACCGAACGAGGCAAGCTGATTAACCCGAAGCAAGCGTCGAAAAACGTTGCGCCTGGCCACCCAGTCCTCAGCGAGGGCGATACGATTTACCTCTGCACTGCGGATGAGGAAGGCAACATGGTGTCGCTCATTCAAAGCAACTTTCGCGGCATGGGCAGCGGAATCGCGGTGCCGGGTCTCGGCTTCATGTTTCAGGATCGCGGCGAGCTTTTCTCGATGGAACCCGGACACGCCAACGTCTATGCGCCGGGCAAGCGGCCGTTCCACACGATCATCCCGGGATTCGTGATGAAGGATGGGAAACCCTGGGAGGCATTTGGCGTGATGGGCGGCGGCATGCAGCCGCAGGGTCACGTGCAAGTGCTCACGAACCAGATCGATTTCGGGATGAACGTGCAGGAGGCCGGCGACGCGTCACGCTGGCAGCACGAAGGTGACAACGAACCCACGGGCGAGCGCCTGACGGAGAG
>JACCTI010000122.1 GCA_013812515.1 Chthoniobacterales bacterium | reverse complement strand
GCAGGGCGTAATCGGTATAAACTGGCAGGACGTTCCGGCGAAGGAGATCTGCCCGGGAATCCGGAAGCGCGACTTGTGGCGAGGCGCAGACGGCGCTCAAGCACAGATCGTCGAGATCGATGCCGGCGCGGCTTTCACCTCTCTCGACGTGCACCCCAGCCCGGAAGAAATCTTTGTGCTTTCGGGCGTGTTCGGCGACGGCGCTCGTGAATACCCGGCAGGCTCGTTCATCCACAACCCGGCAGGCTCCTCGCACGTGCCCCAGTCGAAGAACGGCTGCGTTATCTTTGTTTTCTCTCCGCAAGCTTGAAATACGAGGGCGATGCAGCGAACCGCGCCGCGCGCAGCTTTGATTCACCTTTGAGTGCGGCCGCCTCCTGGCCATCCGTCGGGCGGACGGTCGCCGAGAGAACGGTGGCCAGACCGAAAAGCAGCAGCTTCTTCATGGTGCAGTAAGGGCCGGAACTCTCCGGTTTATTCCCAAAAAGAGCGGCGATAATACCGCCGCTCCTAGGCTGGCGGATGCTTCAGCGAGCCCGCTCCCGCATTCCGAACTCGAAGATGTCGGGCCGGCTGTAATGGCCGGAGACATCGAGTGTCATCTTCTCGCGATCGACGGCGTTGAGATCGAGCTCCGCTGTGATGATCGTCTCCAGTTCGTAGACCGGCTCGACGACATAGCTGCCGTCAGGTCCGATGATTGCGCTGCCGCCGCGCAGCAGGAAGGCATCGGGATTCGCCGCCAGTTCCGTGATCGCTCGCAACTCTGCCGGCAGATCCTTCACGCGCATGACGAGACCGGTCGCGAGGACGAAACATCTCGCTTCGAATGCGTAGTGCCGGCTCGCGATCTGATGCATCTCGTGCACTGTCGGCCAGACTGCGACGTGGATCTGTTCGCCGGCATTGTGCAGCGCCTGGCGCGCGAGCGGCATCCAATGTTCCCAGCAAATTAATCCGCCGATGCGGCCCGCCGGCGTTTCCACGGATTCCAAGCCGCCGCCGTCGCCTTGCCCCCACACCAGCCGTTCGGTGTAAGTCGGCACGAGCTTGCGGTGATGATTCGCGAGCCGTCCGTCGAGGCTGAACGTCAAGAGGCTGTTGTAGAGCGTGCCGTTGCCCGGGCCGGTCTCCACCCGTTCGTTGACGCCGATGATCAATGTTATCTCGTGATCGCCCGCGAACTGCGCGAAGAGCTTCGTCTCCCTGCCCGGAACGACGATGCTGTTTTGCCGCAGCCGCGCGAATATCTCCTTGCTCGGTGCGTGATCCCAGAGCGCCGCGTCCGAACAATAATCCAGCCACGCCGGATAGCCCGGCAGCCACGTCTCGCCGAACGTGATGACGCGCGCGCCGTTCCGCGCCGCTTCCTCAGCGAGCGTGAGCGCCTTCGCGACGCTCGCCTCCAGATCGAGAAACACGGGACTCCTCTGGATAATCGCGACGGAAACTGGATCAGGCATAACGGGCAAAAACCTAGCGACAGCTTAGACGAAGAATTGCTCGCGGTGTGGGCGAACATCGGCGATCGGCCACGCTTGCGCGAACTGTTCGGACGTCGTGCCGAGCACGACCGTGGCCGGATGACGCGCTCGCATTATGAATCAGGACAGCGATCGGCCCAAGCTCCGCCTTCGTCCGCGCGACCAGTGCCACGCTGAAACCATCGCGCGCGAACCGCCGCGCGAGCGCTGCGCCCAAGCCCGGCCCAACTCCCGTGATCAGCGCGACGCGGTTCAATCGTTCGTCCCCAGGCCGGTGAGGGCGTCTTTGACCTTGCCGCCGGTCTATCGCCCCGGCGATCGTCGTGTGGTCTGGCTCATTCGTTTCGCCTTGCGGCAGATCGAACATGAACCGTTCCGCATGTGGTGCCGACCGGCTCAAGGAATACGCAGCCGCCGTCTCGGTCAGGAAATCACGCGCCTGTTCGGCGGTCATATTCCCGGTCACGATCTCGTGCATCATATTGAGGGCAAGAAAATTCGCGGCTTCCATGTCGCAGCGCGAGATCACTTCGCCCTTCGTCCGTTCGACGATGAGGCTACCGTCGAACTTTGCCAGCTCACTGATTTTCTCGAGCGGAACCTGATAATCGATCACGCACTCGAGAACGTCTGAGTGCGGGTTCGGGAAGTGGTGCGGGATCTCGTCACGGTAGCAGGTGCTGCGTTTCCACGGCCCGTTGTTGTACCAGATGAAGCGGCTATCCATTGCTTCGTTAGGCGGGCCGTATTTCTCCATCATCTCCCTGACCGCAGCCTGCGACATCTTGGGCCAACTGCCCATGATCTGCTCAACGGTTTGCAGATCGACGAGCTTCCGCGTCGGCTGCTCACCGGTTTGCTGCCCACCCGTTTTCGCGTCGCTCATCGCGGCGAGGGCGACGGTTTTCAGGCGGTCGCCCGCGCTCTTGCCGCCGGGTTCGTTAGGCGCGGGCGTCATCTTGTCGTTCTCTGTACTCATCGTTTTACCGTTCGGTTGGTGTTGATGCGGCTCGTGGCTCTGCGATCCATGCGGGACCAGCACGGAGCACCCTCAGTCCGCTACCCAGAGTAGAGGCACGACCGGACTGTTTATCCCGCGTCGTCAGCAACGAGCCCATACGCGAACTCTCGGCAGCCCGCGCGACATCTTCGTGAATGCTGCGAACGTGAGCGATGAACTTTTCTCGTCCCGCCGTTATGCCGGCGTTGGTTTTGTCCCTGCTCTCGCTGCTGTTTGTGTCGTCTGCGTTGGCACAACAGCTCGACCCCTGTCTC
>JACCTI010000417.1 GCA_013812515.1 Chthoniobacterales bacterium | reverse complement strand
CGCCGCCATTTTGCGGAGAGTGAACAACGTCATCTCGAGCGCGTGTTTCCCCGCGATGCTTTCCCGATCCCGCGCGTAAACGCGCAGGAGAAAATTCAGCATCACGGGGCGGGGGAATTTCGGTGCGCTGCCGAAACCACCTTCCTCCGCGTCATAGCTGCGCGCGATCTGCCGATAGGCCGCTTCGATCACGCCCGGTTCGACGCCTTCGGCAGCGCCGCCAGCCCCCGCCGCAGCTTCGCTCAATGCTTCGACAATTCGCGTCCCCTGCTCCGCGATCTTCTCGCGATCCTGTTTCCATGCCGCCGCGATGCGTTGCAGCACGCGCTTAAATCCAGGATGACCGTAGCGGTCTTCCGGCGGGAAATACGTTCCGCCGACAAACGGTTTCAGGTCTGGCGTTAACCAGACGCTCATCGGCCAGCCACCACCGCCGGTCGTGGCCTGCACAAACGTCATGTAAACGCGATCCACGTCCGGCCGTTCCTCCCGATCCACTTTGATGTTCACGAATTCGCGGTTCATGATCTCCGCCGTGGCCTCGTCTTCGAACGACTCGTGCGCCATGACGTGGCACCAATGACAAGTGGAGTAACCGATCGAGAGGAAGATCGGTTTGTTCTCCGTGCGCGCTTTCGCGAAGGCCTCCTCGTCCCACGGCATCCAGTCAACCGGATTCTCCGCGTGTTGCAGGAGGTAGGGTGACTTTTCGTGCGCGAGGCGATTCTCACGGCGCGCGTTTGCTTCGGTCTGCGTCGGTGGCTGCATCGAGGAGAAACGTCCAACGCTCAATGTCGAACGTCCAACGTCCAATTGCGCCGATCGGAAAGTGCACATTCCTGGACGTTGAAGGTGAAGGTTTGGCCGGCGCCTTTCTGTACATCGCGCAAGTGCCGCCTGTCGTCCTGCGGCTGGCGAAGCGCGGAAGGATCTCGATTCGCCCGTGCGCCACACTCACACCTCAACGCGCAACTCGCAGGAAGCGCGAAGTCCCTCAGCGTCTCCGCTGCTTCGGCATGACATACTTGCCAGTCATCGGACCAAGTGGGCGCCCGTCGCTATGGAATGACCAGCGCCAGTTGCGGCGCCGTCTCGGGCGACCACGGATTCTGCGTGAACTCGGAACGCACAATGACTTCGACCTTGCAGCGAATGACGGCGAGCAATCCGACAACGTCGAACCCGTAACGCATCGGAGCAAAGGGCGCGAGATTCTTTTCCGCGAGACGAAACAGCCGCACCGCCGGTCCGAGCCGTCGTCCATGGACTCGATGGGTGGGGTGTTGGAAATGCTTCTGTAAGTGGACAAAGCCACCCGCCGCCTGAATCAATCCTTTGAAGTAATCCGCATCGCCTGAAGTGGTCTTCAGCCAAAGGTGTTCGAGCACATCGTGCGCTTCGTAATAGCGTTGGTCGTTCCAGCACTGAAAGAATCCCCGGTAACACGGATGATGCGCGACATCGGTCGCCTCCGCCTCCGCGGGCCTGCCGGCGAGCTCCTCCACGAAACGCGAAATCCTCTCGCCTTTGGTCATCTTGGCCGTAATTTGCTGCCGTCTGAGATGAGGGGCAAACCAGCACGCGTGAATTTCCTGTCCGGGAAAAACGCGCAGGAAAGCTGGTGCAGCGCGGGATGATCTCCTTCATCCTTCTGCTTGTCATCGGAGCTCTCATCTTCTGCTCCGCTCTCTTCTCCGGCCTGGAGACCGCGCTCTTCGCCCTGAAAGCGCATCAGCTTCGGCGTTTGGAAGATCAGCACCCAGCGCTGAAGAACTTCATCCAGGTTTTTCGGGATCATCCGCGCCGCGTCCTCACGGTCCTGCTGCTGGCGGATGTGCTGGTGAATGTGCCGCTGATCGTGCTTTGCCTGTTTCTTCTCTGGGAAGGGCCGCTCGCGGCGGTCCACATTCCGCAATGGCTCGCCGCCTTCGTTATCTTTGCGCTGATCGCCCTGGTCTGCGATTTGATTCCGAAGCTGGTCGCGACCTCCGCCCCTTATCGGCTCTCCGCGATCGGTGTTTTCACGTTGCGCGCGGTCATGCCGTTACTGGGACGCGTGGGCGATGTCCTGGAAAGGATTAGCGAAGCACTCGTTAGGCCGATTACGCCGGCGCGCTTGGCTGCCACGAGGATCAGCGACGAGGAACTGGGGACGCTGGTCGAGATCGGAGAAGAAGAGGGCACCCTGCATGAAGC